>NZ_JABBYO010000016.1 GCF_012958305.1 Tautonia rosea
CGATTGAAGGCACGTGGTATGCCTTCGACTGCCAGCGCTGAAGGGAGCATGGTCGATGCCGCACGACCGACCAAATCTTGAGACTCTTCCCGTTACTCGTCGCGAGCTTCTCTGCCGATCCGGCATGGGGTTTGGGGCGATGGCCCTCGGCGGCCTCTTGACTGAATCGGGAGTGCTGGCCCATTCGCAGCAAGCAGATGCGACCGTGCAATCGTCGCTTGCACCCAAGGTTCCTCCCTTGGTTCCTCGTGCCAAGCGGATTATTCATTTATTTATGAATGGTGGACCTTCGCAGGTTGACACGTTTGACCCGAAGCCGATGCTTTCCCGGTACGCTGGGAAAGAACTTCCCACCGAGAACCTCCGGACCGAACGTCGTACTGGAGCGGCCCTTGGCTCTCCGTTCAAGTTCAAGAAGTTCGGGGAGAGCGGAATCGAGGTGAGCGAGCTTTTCACAAACGTTGCCGAGTGCATCGACGACCTCTGCGTGATTCGTTCCATGCATGCAGATGTTCCGAATCATGAGCCTTCTCTGATGCTCATGAATTGCGGCGATGCGCGATTGCCACGACCGAGTGTTGGCTCATGGGTGCTTTATGGGTTGGGAACGGAGAATCAGAATCTTCCAGGATTTGTGGTCCTCTGTCCGGGAGGATATCCGATCGCCGAGTCCTCGAACTGGAAGTCGGCCTTCTTGCCCGGAATTTATCAAGGAACTCACATTGATCCGAATCACACGAGTATTGATAAGCTTATTGAATACATCAAGAATGATCGGCTCGCGACACCGGCACAGCGAGCTCAACTCGATCTGCTCGCAGCGTTGAACCAGCAGCATCTGGAACGCCGTCAGCGCGATGCCGAACTGGAAGCCCGTATCCAGTCGTTTGAACTGGCCTTTCGCATGCAATCAGAGGCAGCTGATGCGTTTGATGTCTCGCGGGAGCCGGAGCACGTCCGCCAGCGTTATGGGGAAGGAGTTCATGGAAGGCAGTTACTCATCGCACGTCGTTTGCTCGAACGTGGTGTTCGCTATCTTCAGGTGTATCACGGCAACGGTCAGCCCTGGGATAACCACGACGACATCGAGGATGGGCATCGTCGGCTTGCGGGTCAGTGCGATCGGCCGATTGCGGCCTTGATCAAAGACCTCAAGGAACGAGGAATGCTTGATGAGACCCTGGTGATCTGGGGAGGAGAGTTTGGACGGACCCCAACCGTCGAGCTCCCCACCCCCGGAGCTAACGCTGGCAAGATGAATGGCCGGGACCACAATCATTACGGGTTCACCATGTGGATGGCCGGAGGTGGTGTCAAGGGAGGGCATGTTCACGGCGCAACCGACGAGTTCGGCTTCAAGGCGGTCGAAAACCCTGTGCATATTCACGATCTGCACGCCACCATTCTCTTCCTGCTCGGTTTCGACCACGAACAATTCACTTACCGCTACGCCGGTCGCGACTTCCGCCTGACCGACGTTCATGGTCGCATCGTGCACGAGATCATCGCCTGACCTACTCAACCAGGAGTCGAACATGAGGGCGATTGTCCGTCATGGCTGTGGTCTGATGCTTGCCCTGGCGCTCGTCGTAATGGGATCGTACGGTGCCTTTGCCGATGATGTCGAAGGCATTCGACCGAGTCCCATCAATCCTTCCTACTGGGAATATCAAGGGGAAACCGTCATCCTCCTGGGCGGCAGTGACGACGATAATCTCTTTCAATGGGAAGAAGAGAATCTTCGAACCCACCTCGATCGACTGGTGAATGCGGGAGGGAACTACATCCGCAACACCATGTCCAGTCGGGATGAGGGAAACCTCTGGCCCTTTGCTCAGAGAGATGATGGCCGTTATGACCTCAATCGCCCAAGTGAGCCATACTGGAAGCATTTCGAAACCTTGCTTCGGCTCGCTTACGAACGAGACATCATCGTTCAGATCGAGGTCTGGGATCGGTTCGACTTTAGCCGCGAACCCTGGCTCGTCAATCCCTACAATCCAGCCAACAACCGGAATTACTCTGTGGAGGACTCCGGCCTTCAAGCGGAGTACCCGAACCATCCGGGTCAGAATGACAATCGCTTCTTTTTCAGCGTACCGGCTCTCGACAAGAACACGGTGATTCTCCCCTATCAGCATGCACAGGTTGATCGAATGCTGTCGATCAGCCTCTCTTATCCAAACGTTTTATATTGTATGGATAATGAAACCAGTGGTCGACCCGAGTGGGGCGTATACTGGAGCAATTACATTCAGGAAAAGGCTCGGCAACACGGAGTGACGGTCCACACGACCGAGATGTGGGACCCCTGGAATCTCTCCCATCCGATGCATCGCAACACGATCGACCATCCCGATCAATACACGTTTGTCGATATTTCTCAAAACAATCATCAGCGCGGTCAGTCCCACTGGGACAATATGCAGAATTTTCGGAGCCGCCTCGCAGATCAACCGAGACCGATCAATTGCGTGAAGGTCTATGGAGCCGACACCGGGCGGTTCGGGACTGACCAGGATGGTCTTGAGCGATTCTGGCGGAATCTGCTTGGTGGGCTCGCCTCAACGCGTTTTCATCGTCCCGACTCCGGCCAGGGCTTGAATGATCGTGCTTTGCAGCATCTCCGATCGGCTCGGATGCTCGCCGAGGCTTTTGATGTCACCAGAGCCCAGCCGGATCATCACAGTCGATTGCTCTCTGACCGCGATGAGAACGAAGCGTATCTGACACGTATTCCAGGCGAACAGTACGTTGTGTTCTTCACCGATGGAGGTGGGGTCACGCTCGACCTCTCGAGAGAGGAGGGGACATTCACAATGCGATGGCTTGATGTCGGTCGAGCAGCATGGCAACCTGCAACCGAGGTCCAGGCCGGGCCCTCTCTTCCTCTTACCCCCCCGGGTGATGGTATCTGGGTGGGCTTACTGGAAAGCTTGCCCTGAGCGGGGTCGGCGTGACGCTCGGGGATCGACTGTCAGGAGTGTTTTACGATGCACCTTGCCGTCACGGGAGCAACCGGATTCCTGGGCCGATCCATCGTCTCGATCCTGGTCGAGCAAGGCCACACTTGCCGCTGCTGGTATCGAATGACCAGTGATCGCGGGGGCTTCGACGCGGTTGCCTCGTCTCTTGAATGGGTTCCCGGTTCATTACGTGACCCCGAGAGCGAGACGGCCTTGCTCAAGGGATGTGATGGCGTGGTGCACGCTGCACTCGACCGGCCCGGCTCTGGATTCATCGGGGCTGAAGGCGATCTGCTCAACTTCGCCGAGGCCAACCTGATGGGTTCGATTCGCTTGTTCCAGGCTGCAGAACAGGCTGGCGTTTCTCGATTCGTCTTCGTCTCGACCTGTGCGGTCTACGACACGATCCTCGACGATCGACCACTCGACGAAACCCACCCCCTCTGGCCAGGGAGCCATTACGGTGCGCATAAAGCCGCATTGGAAGCCTTTGTTCATAGCTTCAGCAAACGCGGTTTACCGATCTGCAGTTTGAGGCCAACCGGCATCTACGGCCTTGCCCGACCAATCAATCAAAGTAAATGGTACGGTTTGATTCGAGAGCTGATGGAAGGGCGTGATGTCACGGTTTGTCGCGGAGGCAAGGAAGTTCATGTGGACGACGTGGCGCGGGCCGTCGCCCTGCTGCTCGAGGCACCTGACGATCAGGTGATCGGGCAGTCTTTTAACTGTTATGATCGTTACGTTTCAGAATATGATGTGGCGTCACTCGCGCGTGATGCGGGCGCACCGGGGCGGGTGATCGGTGAACCCACGAGGCCCAAGCATCAGATTGAGACCGAGAAACTTCGATCGCTTGGAATGAGCTTCGGTGGCAGTCCGCAGCTGGAGCAATACGTTCGGTCCATCGTTGCCAGTATTGGGTGATTTCGCCTGAAGTTATTTCCAGGCGTGAACAACCATGCGGCCGAAGGTGCCGCGTTTGGCGCCAAGAACCGGATAATGAACATCGGTGACGGCCGGATAGGCCTCGATGCGGGTAAATCCTGCCGTGCGGAGCATGGCCTCAAGCGCGGGCTGGTTCGGTCCGCACCAGTTGGTCGGGTCGTTGGCACATTCCTCCGAGCCGTAGAACGCGATGGCCGGCCGCTTGATGTCGAGCAGGTCGACATGAGTTTCGAGGATGATCTGTTCGCGGGTGCATGCGGCGACCTGACAGATTCCGGCGAGCGGATTTGGCAGGTGGTAGAGCACTCCGAGGAACAAGACGAGATCGAATACGCCCGGTCGATCAGGGGTCATCTCGAGCACTTCCATCGTCACGTCTTCGACGCTGGAATTAAGGGCTCGACGGGCGTAGTCAAATCCTCTCCGCCCAATTTGGGGAGCATTCCAGACGCCGCCGTCAAGGGCCACCACTCGGCTGGCCCCTCGACGTTCGGCCTCGAAGGAAAAGAATCCGTCCCAGGCTCCCACATCGAGCACGGTCTTTCCCCGCAGGTCCTTGGGAAAGTGGATTTGTTCGAGTTTCGTCGCCGTATCATCAAGCCCAGGAGTCGTGATGCCATTTCCCAGGTCAATGCGGTGGAACCAGGGAATTGTCGTCAACTCATCGTCCATGAGTGTTGAGGGCATCGCTCCGCTCCCCTAGGCGACGCAGATCGAATTTCGGCCCAGTTCGGACCTTGATCAAGAGCCGGACGGTACCGAAAGTGGACCTTCAGAGCAAGGCGACTCGGAATCAGTCGTTCCGCTCCAGGTCTCGCAGGCGTTTTCGAAACGTCCGGAGCCACGAGGTAGGCAAGAGCTCCACCTCGACCGCTCGACGTAACAACTCAGGGTCGTGTCTCTCGATCGTCTCTAGTCGCGCGGCTTCGGCAACCGTGAAGTCGTACGGGGATCGAACAATCCGATCAATTGGATCGCCCAAGGCCACATGTCCCTCTCGTATCACCCGGAAGTAAAATCCAAACCGACCATTGGAAAGCATTCGCTTGACCATGTCCGTGCGATCGAATCGCAGGTTGAGCTTCCCGCAAGGGAGACGGGGTTGTGAAACCTCGAACTCGGCGTCTCCAATGCGGAAGCGATCGCCAATCTTGACCTCGTCTTCCCGCCACCCTCCTGAGCAGGTCAGATTTTCTCCAAACGCTCCCCAGGAGAGTTCGACGCCTGGCAGTTCGAGTTGCCAGGCGTCGTAATGCTCTACGGGATACGCATAAACGGCCTTGTCAGGTCCACCGTGAACTGAAAGATCGGCCTGTTGATCACCATCAAGATTTTCGAATCGAACGGCTACGGGCCCCTCAACAGGTCGCTTGATGATGGCGGTCGAGGTGGTCCGCCCCCGCCGTTGGAGGATTCGGGGACGGCCCACGTTGACGGAACAAACCCGACTCATTCGTCCGATTCTCCCGTGGCCGTGTCCTCGCTCGGATCGGCCCGGAACTCGTGAATCGGGGTGGAGACGTGGTAGGTGAGGCCATCGACCTCGTACGTGAGATCGAAGAACACCGCGATCGAGCCCGATTCCGGGCGATCCAACGTGTAGGTCCAGGACGAGCCTGAGTCGTCACGCTGGGATTCGACCGATTGCTTCGTGTATGAATCATCGCGAAGGTCGCGATCGTCCGATTGAGCCACCCAGGCGACGACCGATTTCGGACGAACGTTCGAATCAGTGGTCAACACGAAGCGGGTCGAGCCGTTCTCATCAACGGCCTTCCACTGGAACTCAGGAGCCTCCGTGTCGGTCGCAATGTGACGAACCAGAGCGCCGACGGCGTTGACGGCATAGTCACGATGCTCGTCAAGGCCGTGGCCAGCATTCGGAAGGTTAACGACGTACGAGGGTCCCTGGATCTTGTCCCAGTAGAATCGCATCGAGTCGTGGGTCCAGTAGCGGTCATTGGTCCCGTTGATTTGAACGACGGGGACAGTGATCCGGTCGAGGTAGAAGTACGGATCGACCATTTCCCAGAGCTTCGCGCCGTCCTCAGTCTCAAACGAGCTGGTCAAGCCTCGACGAGTGTAGTCGTCAATCTGCTCGCTGTACTTTCCCCAAAGGGCAAGTTGGTTTTTGGTGTTTTCCTTCATGTTCAGGGTCGGGATCACCATCGGAGCGATACCGACCACCCGGTCATCCATGGCCCCGGTAAGCCAGGTCGTCCAACCCCGTTTTGAGGCCCCTGTCACCACAAATCGCTTGACGGGTCGGCCGCGCTGATTCGCGTGCTCCTGAGCCGCATCCATCGCCTTGACAGCGCTCTTGACCATCGGTTGCAACAGGGGCCAATCCTGCTCACCGGATTGAAGAAAGTTGACAAATGTCTCAGCGATCAGGTCGTCTTCGTAACGATCTCCCAGCAGCGGCTGGTTGGGGACCTGCGGTAAAACGGCGACCCTGCAGCCCGCCGACCGGGCTAGTGCGAAGGCCAGGAGGTCATCCGTGGGCTTGTGCTCCGATCGGCTGCTGCCTCCGGTAATGAACAGCACCATCATGTCTTCATGATCGACCTGAGCCGGCTCGTAAATGCGAAACTGATGGTTCCAGGGATTCTCTCTCCAGGTCTGCGAGGTCAGCGTTAAATGGTGGACGGTCCCCAGCGCCGTGGTATCGTTTTTTGTCTGTTCCCAGGAGTAACTCGGATCGGGAGCCTCGACGTACGAAGGCAAATCGGCATGAATGACAGGTGTCATCAGCGCGATCAATGCTGGCACAGTCAACAATCGGCACATGGAGCGGAACTCCCTGAAGGTAGTCGAGTCAATGGATCGCGGGCACCCCAGAGTATAGTCTTATTCCACCGAAAGGTGCCCCTGAGAAGTCGATCCAGTCGGAAATTGACAACCCCCATCATGAGCTCGACCAGACGTTGATGCAACATGCCTTGCCATTCACTTGAGGTCATTCGGAATAGCCTCGAGCGTTGTTTGGGTGTTAGACACCTCCTAGCCGACTTGCTTGCATCGCCATCAGTTGTGTGAGGATGGGACGAAACCATTCATCCTGACACAAACGCACTGCGGCAGAGCTCCAGGCTTCCGACTCCGAAGGACCGTGACCAAGCAAATGATGGTCTTCGGGGTCAGGAAGGATCATCCACTCGCCGCTGGACTGACAACGGGCCAAGGCGTCCGGGAAAAGGGTTCGCACCAACTCCTGATCCGCCATGACTTTGTTTCCTTGCTTTGAGGTGCCTTGAACGGATTGAAGGCTGCGATACTGGAATTGAGCCCAGGATTCCGAGCCGTAACTCATTCTCAGTGAACCGGATCGGATCGCCGATCGCACCTGCCGAGCAATCCGATCCAGACCGAACTTCAGTGTCAGTTCCTCAAACAGGGCCTCGGCATGTTCGAGATAGAGGCCCAAACGTCCGGCCAGTTCTGGGGGGTCGCATCCCTCAGCGATCAAGAGCAAGGCACGACGCTTACGCAGCGGCAACCGTCTGCAAATCCTCGGCCTTCCCGGACTTCCGAGAATCTGCACCTCAAGCTCACTGTTGAGCCGGATCGTTCCCCGAAATCCGAGCTGGATCAAGGGGTGATCGTCTCCGAGGATCAAGGAGACTGTCTCCATTGTCCTTATCCCTTCGTGGTTCCGAGACGACTCGCCAAGGTACGGACGTTCCCCGATCGCCGCCCTGATCCGGTCGGGGGGCGATTCAACAACGACTCGACCTCAATCGGGACCATCCTGGCGATCGATGGCCCGGCGACCTCCGGAGCCAACCTCCGGTGCCGACTTGCGTCACACTCCCATACGTCGCCCCCCAGAGACTGTCAGAGCCTTTTTCAGATTTCTTTTCAGCGCGTTGGTCGACCTGGCGCAGCGGCCTCCATAACGACGTTGTCTGCCTCGTCTTCGAACCGGATTCCGAGTGTGAGCGCTCTTTCCAGAATCTTGGTCGATCTCGTAGACTCGACAAGTGTCTGATCCGATTTAGAGACAATCTAGGGCTGCAAGGCGAGGGAGGTCCTGTCATGCGAGACGAGCAGGCCCATCTCAGCCGAATTTCGACCGAGTGGGATCTGGTCTTCCAGGCACATCACGGTCCTCCCGACGAGGTTTCAGCCGCCCAGACGAAGCTCATGGTTCGTTATGCCGGCGCCGTTCATCGCTATTTGCTCGGGGCGTTGCGAGATCCGGAACTGGCCTCCGAGCTCAATCAAGAATTTGCCCTCCGATTCCTTCGAGGAAGTCTTCATCGGGCCGATCCAAGTCGAGGACGGTTTCGAGATTTCCTGAAACGTGCGCTCCGGAATTTGATGATCGATCATTACCGGAAGCAGCAGCGGGCACTGGGTTCAATCGACGGCCCTAATGTGCCCGAGCCAGTTGCTCCAGACGGCGGTCCTTCCGATTTCGATCAGCAATTCACCGAGAGCTGGAAGCGAGAGTTGATGGCCCAGGCCTGGGCCGCGCTGGCCAGGCATCAGGAACGGACCGGACAGCCTTTGCATACCGTTCTTCAGCATCGTGTGCGTCATCCGAACATGAAATCTCCGGAACTGGCGTCGCTGCTGTCGGCAATTCTGGGGAAGCCGGTCCAGGCCGGCTGGGTGCGCGAGGCGATTTCGAAGGCCCGAGACCATTTCGTCATTGCCTTACTCGATGGTGTGCGAGCCTCGCTTCAGGAACCTAGCCGAGAGGCGATCCTCGAAGAACTCGCAGACCTGGAATTGCTTGAATATTGCCGACCGACCCTGGAGCGACGCGGGATCATTCGCTGATCTCCGGCTTGTCCAGGCTCAGGGAATCGTACTGCCAGGATGCGGCCGGTTCAAAGGCAGATCGATCAGGCGTGATGGCGAAGCCAAACCCGACGCATTGAAGCGACCCGATCGAGAATCGGCCGTCTTGAACGATTGGGCCGATAAGTTGTCCCTGGCGGCCGTAGAGATCAGGATGAGCGTGCAGGGCAGCCTGGCGATCGACCTCAGGGAGATACGAGAGTCCCGGGTGATAGTGGTGGCCATTACGCTCAACGTGTGAGAATCCGAGCGTTGCGGCAAGACAGAGATCGGCCTGGACTGGGATCACACCTACCGAGCAAAGATCCTCACCCGTCATCACGAACTCTGACCTCCGTCCGCGATCGTTTCTCCACCAGATAAGTCCCGCATTGAGGATCGCCTTGGTTGGTCCTTTGCAGTTCTTGCTTGTGACTCCCCGATAGCCAAGTTCCATCGCCTGCCGGGCGGAATCGATCGTTGCGTCAGATTCGTCAATGATCACGGGTCGCCACTTGGACACGGCTCGGAGATCTGCCCCTTGATCCGCCCGGAGTGCGACCGATCGATCCAAGGGTTGCTCGATGACGAGGACATTTTCCCTCAAGGTTCGAAGGCGAGTGTCGGCTCGAAGGGAAACTACAAATGATCGAAGTACACAAACATCCTCATACAGTTCATTGCCATCGAGCGTCAGACGGTAATCCGCGCCTCGATGCCGTTCAAGCACTTCGGCAATCGATCTGAGTCGTTCGAGATCAGCCTCGGGATTCGCAGAAAGCTTGACCTTGAGATATCGAATCCCGGAGCGTTCCACATAGGTTTCCAGCGCTTGAGGCAAGCCATCATCGATCTCTTCGTTCGGCCTGAGCTCACAGACCCTCAAGGGATCGGCAAGCCCGACCGTGTGTCGCACAAAAACCTCGCTGCGAGGGGTTGCTGGGAGCCAGTCGGCTGGCCGGAGACCAGCCAGAGACGGCGCAACGCGACCAGGTTCGATGGCGAACAGGTCATTCCGTACGGCTTCGCCGAAACTCAGGTTTGCCACGCGGGCCAGGGCGTCCATCAGTGCTCGTTCGACCAAACTGACGCCGAACCCCACGAGCAGGTCGGGGTATCCTCGTCCCATTGCCTCGGATCGGCAATGGGAATCCGCCTCCTGCCAGCACTCGAAGAGTGTGATCGGCACTTTGGAAGCCTGTGCAAACGCGGATTGAGCCAGACCGATCCCGCCGATCAGGTCAGCAATCTGCTCGCGGTAGGATCGTCCCGGAGTCTTGTCGAACCAGCCAGGAGGAAGACAATCTCCCGACCAGCCTCGGTGCACGCGACCATTGACCTCAATCAGGACTTCGAGAATCGCCTGAGGGCATCGGCTTAACGTCGTTCTGCCATAGCAGAACGGCAAGCGAGTCACGGAGTTTCTCAGGCCGAGCCAAGACTCCTTCAAAGAGAATCGTAGGGACATCTTATCTCGATCAAGAACCAGGGCAGGGGGGAGCGAGCCACACGTCTTTTAGGTCGAGGGAACATGGTCAATCAAGGACCTGGCGTATTGAACTGGAATTGCGAACAATCCGAGCTTTCGGCTGACCTTCTCTGAGGGGTCGAGGCTCAATTCAACCTTCTCATCAGGGTTGAGGCTCGATCTGATGAACCTCCGGGCGACATTCAAACGGAAGGGGTGCCCTCAGGATTCGCGGTTCAGGCATTCAGCAATCATGACACCCTTTGTACGATTGGCATTGATCTTCGAACTTGGGCTTGCCGTCGTGGCCTTCGGGATCGGCTGGCCACTCGGAATCGACCCCTGGAGAACGCTGGAGCCGAATCTCAAGGGATGGGTCATCGGGATTGGCTCGGCTGTCCCGATGTTCGTACTTCTTGTCGTGTGCGATCGTGACGATTTCCCCGCGATGATCCGCATTCGGAGGTTGCTTGAACAGTTTCTCCTCCCACCGCTTCGAGGTTGTCGGTGGTGGGAGCTTGCCCTCATCGCAGCTGCAGCAGGTCTTGGCGAGGAAACACTCTTTCGAGGATTGCTTCAGGAAGCGTTGCTCGGGTGGCTCGGGGTCTGGCCAGCGCTGGCGATTGCCTCGATCATCTTCGGCTTGCTTCATGCGTTGACCCCCACGTACGCGATCCTTGCCACCGTGATCGGTGCTTACCTCGGGATGCTCTCCCTGATGACCGGAAACCTGCTCGTCCCGATTGTTGCTCACGGACTCTACGATCTGATTGCCCTGATTTACTTCCTCCGAACCTCGCCAGACGATACGATCAGGCTGTCTGAGCCTACCCCGCCGGAGGAGTTGCCTTCATGAGCCGCGTCACCTGTCAAATGATGATTCCCTGTCTGGCTGTCCTGGTGTGTCTGGGTGCCGACGATCCAAGGGAACTCTCGGAACGACCGATCACAGTCCGAGGCATCTACGGAGGTGTCCCTCGTCAGATCCTTGAGCGTGGCGAGACCCTGGCGGATTATGGCATCAACGCGATCTGGATCGGCTCGGGAGGACTTCGAAGTGAGGACATCGCGACCATGCGTGAGCAGGGTGTGCGGGTCTTCGCGGAGTTCAACACAATGCATGTTGCCTCGTTCCTCACGGAGCATCCCGACGCGACCCCGATCGGACCCGATGGCCGTCCAAGCCCTCCCCCCGAAGGTTGGCAAGGGGTTTGCCCGACCCATCCCGGCTATCGGTCGGATCGCATGGACGAGTTCCGCCGCGTGCTCCGCGACTTCGAGATCGACGGAATCTGGCTCGATTACCATCACGCGCACGCGAGCTGGGAGCGAGATAAACCGCTGTTGCCCGAGACGTGTTTCTGCGACCGTTGCCTCACCCAGTTTCAGCGAGAAACCGGACTCGATCTTCCCGACGTTCCGACCGCCGGACGGGCGGCGCTGCTCCTCGGCCCAATGAAGGAGCACTGGGTTCAGTGGCGATGCGACGTCTTTACCGACTGGGTCCGAGCTTTTCGAGCCATCCGAGACGAAACCCGACCCGAGGCGCTGCTGGGAACGTTCCATTGCCCCTGGTCCGACTCGGACTACAACAACGCCATTCGGAACTCGCTAGCCATCGACCTGAAGGCTCAGGCCCCACTCTTCGATGTGCTCAGTCCGATGCCCTATCACGCTCGATTCGGTCACGCGGACGATCGTGCCTGGATTTCTCGGCAAACGGCCTGGCTCGGTGAGTTTCTGGGAATTTCCGGGGCCCCCAACGATCGGATCGTCATCTGGCCGATCGTCCAACTCTCCGACTGGGGAGCGTCGGTTTCCCCCGAGGATGTAACTGACGTGCTCGACCACGGAACCCGAGGTCCCTCGACCGGTGTCATGGTCTTCGCCTGGAGTGGACTTCAGCAAGATTGGGACAAGGTCAAGAAACTTGGTGAGTTCTACCGTAAGCTGGCCCGCAACTCGTCTGGAGCGGATTGAGATTGCAGGCAGGGGATTGTTTTCGAGGGAAGGGTGAGAACCTAAGCCTCTTGTCCGTTGTTGATTGCTTGCTCCTGGCCTCTCAATTTCATTGAGTTCCGCCACGATCCGTGGAGAGATCAATTCATGAGCCCGACCGCTGACACGACAGGCCCTGGAGCCTCCGAGCGGTCGAGTCGGCTTGGCCCGAGCCTCTCCGTACTTGGTCTCGCGCTTTGGGTCGTGACAATCGCGCTCTATGTGCTGTTGAAGCCCGCGCCGAGTGTTCCGGGAGCACCGTTTCGTCAGGAAACGGCCGTTCAGTTATTGCTTTCGCTCGTACTCTCCGGGCTCGGGGTCTTTGCCGCATCAATCGTCGCGGCACTTGGGCTCTTTCTGAGCCTGAGCGAGCGTCGGAATCGGCCGGGATCGCGGGCCACCCGTGGAGTTGTGCTTGGGGCGATCGGTGTCGCGGCCCTGGGAATCGTCGTCGTCGAGATCCTCCGGGTCGCCTTGGAACGAAGCTGACTACTCTGCGGTGGTTCGGCGGCGATCTCAGGAGTCTGCTCCACCCCCGAATTGCGATCGATCGAGCGTCTCGTTCGGAATGGGTTTGTTGATCGAGGCGAGAAACCCGTAATGACGGGCGAATCGCCACTGGCGATAGCGAGCATACCAGGCTCGACGAGCAGGGTCTCGTTTTCGCCTGGATCGTGACGCGTCCATAAGTGCTCTCCTTACGATCCCCAAAGAAGTGGGACCTCTCTTTCAGAAGAGTAGAGCAGTATTTGCCAATTCGGACAGAAAATCCTGGTGACTGGACAGAGAAACGCCCCGGCGCAACAATGATTCGGAAAAGGCCCTCGGTTCGACGCACCACGCCCCGTTCCGACTCTTTGTTGGCATGTCGGCTTGATCCGGGATCATGCGCCGGATCACTTGACGTGTGCGCCTTGCGGATCTCCAATGGTTGCCGACTACTATGAGATGCTCGGCATTCGTCCAGACGCCGATCGAGCCTCGATCGAGGAGGCGCTCGCACGCTGCCAGCCGAAATGGTCGGCCGGAGCGAGAAATCCGAAACATCGTCATACGTTTCAATCGTATCTCGACCAGATTCCCGCCATCCGCGCGGCCTTGCTCGGAGATCTCGCCACGCGATCGGGCTACGATGCCGAATTGGCAGCCCAACGACGGCTTCAACTCGATCGCAAGCTCGACGAACTCCAAAGACTGATTCGGCTTCGATCTGCCAAGGGAGGGCTCACGGTCTCCGATCGTGACCGGTTGAAGGCCGAGGCTCAGCGGCTGGGAGTGCCCGACGACGCCTTCGCCCGACTCCTTGAGCCGATCCCCCCGTTACCCGAGCGTCCTCCCGAACCGATCGAGTCGGTCGATCCCCCGGCCGACGTCATTGACTCGGCGACTCGAGGGCAGATCCGGCGGACTCTGGATCACCTGCGTCGCCTCGACCTTTATGATGCTCTTGGCCTCCAACGAGACGCCCCTCAGTCCGAGATCCTCAACCGAGCCGATGAGGAACGGCAGCGATGGCGGCAAAAGTCTCGCGTCTCGGCCGAGATGACTGCGTGGCTCGAAGTCATTGCGTACGCCCAGTCGCACCTCGGAACCCCTGAGGCCCGATCACGCTACGACCGGACCCTGGAACGCGAGGCGGAGGATCGCTTTCGGATGGCGATCCGCTTCTGTCTCGACGGTGAATCCCGAATCGCCTCGGGAACACGATCCGCCTTGCTCGACGAGGCTGCCAGCCTGGGAATCGCTCCCGATCGGGCCCTCCGCCTGATCCGAAGAAGCTGCCATGAGTTGGGGATTGTCGGTGATCAGGCTGTTCCCTCGGATCCTTCGCCGTCGAGTCCGATGCGATTGCTACGGTGTCGATCATGCCAGGGAGTCACCGAACTGACGGAATCGGGTCGGAACACCCGGTCCTGTCGTCATTGCGGCGATTCGCTTCGATGGGAATGCCCGATTTGCCACCGGGATCATTGGGTTGATGAACCGCGATGCCCTTGTGGGTTTCGCCTGGAACTCCGCGAGCCGATGCTGCAACATTTCGAGGCGGCGCAGCGAGCCCACAAGGCTCGTGACTATGCCTCGGCTCTGGCCCATTTGCACCGCATTCAGGAGTTCGCCCCCGACCATCCCGGCACTCGGAAGGCCGTCGAGAAAGTCAAGGAACGACTCGCGCAGATCGAACAAACTCGATCCACCTTTGAGCAAGACCTGGCCCGCAGGCATCTGGTCGCTGCACAGATCGCCCTTCGGAAATGGGCTGCCCTGGTTGATCCGACCGATCCTGAAGTCCGCTCGGCCTTTGCCGAGGTCAATCGGGGACTCCGCGAGGCAAGGTCGCTGACCGCTCGTGGCGTGTCGTTGATCGGGACGGACCCGAACCAGGCCCGCTTGCTTCTTCAACGCGCCCTGCAATGGTCGGTTGATCTGACTGAGGCCGCAGAAGCTCTCCGTCGCTGTCCCCCCGATCCGCCCTTTGAGCTTCGGGCCGAGGTCGAACAGGATGCGGTCATGCTTCGGTGGTCGCCACCGGCCACCGACGGACTCGGACCCGTTTCCTTCCGCGTCGTTCGAAAGTCGCGAGGAATTCCCCATTCACCCGATGACGGCACACGGATCACCGAGACCCGAGCGACCCAGTGCAGGGACCCGAACGCAAGTCCTGGAGAAGTTGTCGGTTACGCCGTGTTCTCTCATCGAGATGGGATTCACTCGGTCGTCCCGAGCGGTGTTGGCCCCGTCTTGATCCTGGCTGATGTGATCGACGTTCGGGTCGAAGCCCGAAGCGGTGAGGTCGATCTGGCCTGGCGGCTTCCTGTCGGGGCGAGTGAGGTCCGCGTCGTTCGGAAAACCGGAAGCCCTCCGGCTCACCCGGACGACGGCACGCCAATCGACGCACTCCCCGAAGGAACGTGCGACCGAAACCTCACCGACGACACGGTTTATCACTACGTCATTTATGCCGTTTACCGAACTCCCGAGGGTAAACCGCGGCTCTCCAAGGGGATTCTACTTGCGGCAATGCCCCATCCCCCCCTGGCGGTTGTCGAGGCACTTCGTCTCGAACCGATGCCCGATGGAGCAGGGGTCCGAGTTTCCTGGGCCCCTCTGGAACGCGGTCAGGTCCGCATCCTCCGCACCGACCGTCCCCCTGCTGTGCTCGAAGGTCAACGGGTTCCGACCTCAACTGCCGAGGGATTGGAGGGGTATCGTTTACCGATGGCCGGTCCCGACCACGCGATCGACCGGAAGCCCCCCGCCTCGGGCCTCTGCTACTACGTCCCGCTTACCTCCTGGGGAGGCATGTGCACGGTCGGCCGGCCGATCGCCTATACCCACCTCCCCGACCCGAGTGACCTGCGAGCCGTCCGAATCGGTAGCTCGGGGCGCGTCCACCTTCGATGGCGATGGAGTCCGTCGAGTAACCAGACCCTGATCGCTTGCAAATCGGGAAGTCCTCCCCTGGGCCCCGACGACCCAGAGACCCTTCGGGTCTTCGTCACCGAGCTGGAGTACAGCCGGAGTGGTTACGCCTCCATTGACCTTCCTCCCGGAGAAATTGATCCCTACCATATCACGCTTTATAGCGTATCGGAGATCGATGGCCAGCAACTTGTGTCGCCGGGCCTTGAGCCAACAGCCCGGACGATTGTGCCGGGACCTGTCCCGGAAATCAGTCTTTCCTACACAATCCGACGACCACGATTGGCCAGCCGGTCCTGGACCCTCACCTTGAAGACCGAACCCCCGGGCGCTCCGATCCCGCCCTTGGTGCTTGTTGGCCATCCCCGGACTGTTCCCCTCTCCGCCGACGACGGTGAGATCCTCTCCGAGTTTCCCTCTAGCCGAGGCGGTGATTCGTTCCGATTCATCCCAGATGGACAAGTTCAATCCTGTCGCCTCCGCCTATTTGTCCACCCCACTGCCCCAGCCGATGAAATTTCCCCGATTCGCCTCCGTCATCCGGAGGCCGAACGGACGCGTGTCTGAATTGTCTCTGACCTTGATTGGCTCGGTGGGGATGGGTGACGGAATTCGATGAGAGAATCGTGCCATCGAGATGCTGTCGCGCGAAATCTGCACGCATGGTCGCATCATGTCGCGTGGAATCACCTTGGGATCACCCTGATCTCTCAATTCATTGCAACGTTAATCTCCAATTGAATTTGCGATCAAACCATTTTCCCGTCTCAACCGAATTGGAGCGAATGATGAAGGGGCAGCGAGGCGTGAAACGATCCGATTCCGTTACACAGCGAACGTGACTCGCTATAATGGTTCGGTTTGAGCACGGACGGCGACTCACGCCCGATCCCCGGCCGTCCCCGCCGGGAAAGTGAACCGGGCTCCCCTACGCGGCAGGACCAGACGACCATGAATCGGTTGCAATCCAACGCAGACGACTTTTACATCAACGTCAATCTGAACACGGAAATGGAGCTCCCGACCGCTCGGGACACGGTGCTGCACTTCTTTGAGCAGATGAAGAAGGGCTTCCCGGAGCTTCAGAACTTTTACACGAGAGAGAATGGCGATCTCGTCCTTGAAGGTGACAAGGATCGAGGAAGCTATCGATGGGTGGCAATCGAGCAGCGCCGGCTCTGTTCCGGATTCGTCAATCCACCGACCCCCGAGGACGCATATCGCCAGCACGAAATGGTACTGGACCTCGCTCCTCACCTCCTGACGATCAGTGTCCTGGACTGCGAGGCCCTCGACGTGATGTTCGGGTTCGATCTGACCTACGAGGGGAACCACGACGAAGTTGTGGCCGAGGCCCTCGGGATGGGATGGGGGCCGGAAGGGCTCGTGGACATCGCCGGGGGGCGAGTGATCCACTACGAGCCGTCGATCACGCTGGCCCTGGAGGAATCGTGCCGGTTGCAGTGCCGATTGAGCGTTGAGACACGGACCAACGCCTACCAGATCCGCACCGGCGAGTATCCCGAAGACCAAATCAGCGTCTACTTTACGATTCGACAGTACTGGGGAACCGGCCCAGAGCGAGGCTTCGTCGAGTCGTTTCAGCGCCAGTGTCAGATCGGCGAGGAGTTGGTTCAGCAACGGGTCATTCCTCGGATCGTCCAGCCGCTTGCCCAGGCGATTGCTTCGAAGTAAATCGAGAATCGATCGTTCTCTGACAAGTGCGCAGGGGCCTTGCCTCACCCCTTCAATCAACCGAGAATCTGAAGCGGTCTCCCTCCAGTTGTCGACCAACCGGGGTGAGGCCGCTGCCCTGCGCAGGTGGTTGCCACGGAATTGATCTGCCCTCTCGGCACCGACCCCCGGAACCCGTTGTCATGCCTCGACTCAGCTCTCTGGCTCAGAACTTGACGACCGAGACCGCGTTCAGCGTCCTCGCCGTTGCCCGATCACTCAAGGCCGCTGGCAAGGAAGTGATCGAGCTGGAGATTGGCGATAGCCCCTTCCCGAGCACTCCTCACGCCAAGGCCGCTGGCATTCAGGCGATCGAGGAGAACCGGACCGGTTATTGCCCGAGCCTTGGCTTGCCTGAGTTCCGCCGCGCGGCGGCAAGCTTCGTGGGGCGAGAGTTCGGGATCAAGGCCGAGCTAGACCACGTGATCGTGGCTTCCGGGGCCAAGCCATTTGAAACCTACTTCGCCGAGGCATTGCTCGAACCTGACGACGGAGTGTTGATCTTTGGGCCGCAGTTTCCGACGTACATTCCCAATCTTCAGCGCGTCGGGGCCCGGCCGGTGATCGTACCTCTCCGGGCGGAAGACCGATTCCGCCCCCGGCCAGAACAGGTGGCACAATTCCTGAAGAACGATCACCGCCCTCGCGCGATCTTCCTTAACTCACCGCACAACCCGACCGGAGGTGTGGCAACCGGCGAGGACCTGGACGCCATCGCCGAGCTTCTCCGAGGCTCGGATTGTGTCGTTCTTTCCGACGAGCCCTACTGCCACATGGTCTGGGAAGGGAGGCATGAGTCGTTACTCGCCCGGCCCGGCATGATGGAACACGTTGTCGCGGCCTATACAATGAGCAAGTCGTACAGCATGAGCGGCTGGCGACTCGGCTTTGCCGTGGCTCATCCTGAGATCATTCAGGCGATGGGCAAGCTGATCAACACCTCTGCGTCCTGCAGCCCGCCTTTCGTGCAGCTCGGAGCCTTGGCGGCACTGGAAGAAGACCTTGAGACGCGGAACGATTACATGGACCGCTTTCGTCGCAAGGTCGAGCGTCTGTCAGACGGTCTCGCAACGATCGAAGGGATCACCGTCGAACGCCCTGCGGGAACTTTTTACGTCTTCCCCGATGTCAGGGTTCTTTGCAACCGGCTTGGCCTGACCTCTCACGGTCTCGCGATGTTCTTGCTTGAAGGAGCAGACCAGAGCTTCGGCGTGGCCTGCCTCGGGGGCGAGTGCTTCGGTAGTGCCGGAGCCGGCTTCCTGCGATTTAGTTGCGCAGAGCCGGACGAGAAGATCGATCGGGCGTTGGAGTTCCTGCCCGAGGCCCTTACCCGTCTCGACCGAGCCCGTGCGTATCGAGAATCGCATCCCGAGCACGTACTCGAGCAGCCCTATCCTGGCTGATCGGATCAACGACCAGGGGGACGCGATTGGCCGAGCCTCTCGACCCGAGCCAGTTGATTCGTCGGCTTGGCGTCGAAAACCGGTGCGGGCAGGAGCAAGGGATCGGCCACAATTCGATCCCCTTCTGCGAGACCACTCAGGACCTCGGCATAACTCGGGTTGCTCACACCTAGGTCGAGCTGTTTCCAGGAAACCTCTCCGCCACGACCGGCGATTGCCGCATAGGGCTTTTTCTCGAACCAGCGAATGGAACCGACAGGAATCCGGGTCACTTCGATCCGATCACCGAGATGGAAGGCCACTTCAGCGCTGAGGCCGGGGCGAATTCCCTCGAAACCGCTCTCAATGCGAACGGTAGCCGAATAGAGCTTCACGTCCGAGACGAAGTTGGCCGGGGCCGGAATGGGCTTGATCTCTTTGATGGTCCCCAGAAGGGGGCGATCAGGAAACGCATCGATCCGAATGGTTGCGGTCATTCCTTCCTGAATGTGCCGGTATTTTGATTCGTTAATCTTTACCTGGACTTGCATATTTTCGGGATCGGGAAGTTGAATGACCGCCTGATTTTCTCGGACCGTGACTCCTTCGGCAATTTGATCCTCGACTCGTCCCCAGGTGTTGGTGCTTCGGGCATAAACCACCACGCCTTCGGATGGGGCGTAGAGCTGGCAGTTCTTGATAGCTCGCTCCAGTCGCTTGAGACGCTCATCTTCAACCTGAAACGCAGCCCGCTGACTCAGAAGGTCGGAGCGAACGGCTTCGAGCTTTGCCTCAAGGCTCTTCAGAATTCGCGTGCCGGTGTATTCAGTCAGACGTCGACGCATTTCCTGGGCGTTTTCGTATTCAATCTGCCATTGCTCGAAGACCAAGCGGTCGCCCAGAAGCTGCGAATCGGAACGGAGCCCCTGTCGAAAGAGATCTTGTGACCACTCGTAGGTTGAGCGGGCTTCTTGCTCCTTCGTCCGACAATTCTCTAGGTATTGATCCACGAGACGAATGTCTTGTAGGTAAATTCCGTCTCGATATTCGCGCAGTTCGATTTCGGCCACCTGGAAGATCGTCTCGGCTTGCTTGACCCAGGAGAGCGCCTGAGCGTGTCGGATGCGTTGAGTCGCCAGCTCGTCCTCGAAGGGAGCACTGTCCAACTCACACACCAGTTCGCCAGGTTTGACTCGAGTGCCTTCCTCGATGAGCCAGATGATTCGGGTGGAGCCGGCCTGTTCCTCAAACTCGCCGCCTCGATCCGACGAGTTGGGCGTCATCGTCATTGAACGATTACTGGACTGACCTGGCGTGCTCGAAGCCATCCTCAAGGGCATGTGAGGAGTCACTCGATACGAAAAGCTCCGAATGTTGGGTCGATCGGCCAGGGCCGAGACGGCTGAGCCGCCCCCTCCACCGAACCCGGAACCGCTTGCCCCTCCAGATCGTCCTCCACCTCCCGCCGAGCCGGCCCCTCCGGTCCCCCCGACCCCGCCTCCGACTCCCCCGACTCCGCTTCCTGTCCCCGCGACGCCGCCAGCGCCACCTCCGATTGTTCCTGAGCCTCCTCCCAGGTTACTTGATCCTGATGAGAAGGAGGATGAGCCACCACTTCCGCCGCCACCCCCGCTTCGCCCCCCCCCGAACGATCCGGAGCCTCCGGAGGGTCCCCCGACCGTGCCGAGGACTGCCTCCACTTCGCAATAGATTGTGGTGTTGTTGGCGCTTTCCAGTTCACCACTCTCGATCAGGAATGACCGCACGGGACCGCGATCAACGATCACGCTTGTGAATTGTAATCCCTCACTCTCAGAGGATAGCCAGGGGAACTTTTCGTCATTCACCCACCAGACGAGAATTCCCGAGCCCACGAGCGAGCACAGAAGAAGCAGTGTCAGCGCGATTCGAATCGCCTGGGAACGCCGTAGGTCCGAACGTTTCCTCGGTGCGGGGACATTGGACGACTGCCGAACGACCGTCGACATGCGAGCCTCTCCCTGAAGAACGGGACCGGACGATCGGTAGAATGACGCGTCACGATTCCGACGAGTGCCGGGATCTGAAGGTCGACTTGAATGATTGCGTGAAGAAGAACACGATCGGAGAATTCCCCTTTGAGTCATACCCGGGACATGACCGAAGGTCAAGCATCCTAGAGAACTTCGGGAGAATATCGGCGTTTGACGCACCCAGGAATGACCTGACGATCGGATTCGTATCCTAAGCCCTTTGGGCTGCTTTTCTTGAAGAGGGTTGCGCTCGGATCGATCCTGAGGGCGATGACGGTGATGATTTGAGCACGCGACGTGCCTATGCTATTCTAGCAAGCGATTGAAGCGGCCCGGCACAGAAACTGAACACTTCCCGGGTCGGTTACGTGAGCCTTCCGTCGACCCGGAATAGATTCGGACGGCTCGCGTTTCGAATTTCGACGTGCTCCGCACCTTGAGGAGAACTCCGTAATGGCCGACTATTCATTGCCCCCGCTTCCCTACCCCTCCAACGCGCTCGAGCCGCACATCGACGCCCAGACCATGGAAATACATCACGGGAAGCACCACAACGCCTATGTGACCAACCTCAATAATGCGTTGAAGGATCACCCTGATCATCAAGGCAAGCCGATTGAGGAGCTGATCGCGAACCTCGATGCCCTGCCCGAATCGATTCGGACCGCTGTCCGAAATAATGGAGGGGGGCATGCCAATCACTCCCTGTTCTGGACGATCATGCGGCCGAACGGTGGCGGACTTCCGTCTGGTGAACTCGCACAGGCCATCAATGACGCCTTTGGAAGCTTCGACGCGTTCAAGGAGAAGTTCTCCCAGGCCGGTGCGACCCGCTTTGGCTCCGGGTGGGCCTGGCTCATTGTTGACACGTCGAATCACGGCCGTTTGGCGGTCGTCTCGACTCCGAACCAGGATAGCCCGTTGATGGATGGCTCTGGCATCCCGATCTTGGGTTGCGACGTTTGGGAACACGCATATTACTTGAAGTACCAGAACCGTCGCCCCGACTACATCAGCTCCTGGTGGAACACGGTCAATTGGGCCGAGGTCGAGAAACGATTCAAGGCCGCTCAAGGCTGATCAAGATTCCGTCGGAGTCGGGCAGGCTAAGAACGCGAGACTGGCGAAACGATTCTGAGATGCCAGTCTCCCGTTTCGACAGAAGATGCCCAGGACAAACGAGGACGCCGCTGAGCTTGCTTGACGAGTTGCTCTAATGCCCCTTCTTCAAGCGAGCGTTCTTGGAGAAGGGGGTTCTTTGTTCCTGAACCAACTGGGTTGACCAAGGACGGCGATTCGGTATGATCTCGACGCCCTACGGGTCGGACCCACTGGGGCATTCTTTCGTCTGCGCCAAGCCTCCGGGCCCGTCTCGATGCTCAAATCGAGCCTTCATCTCGATCGACCCCACCCGGCCCGGTTGTACCGTGCTCATTCTAGCCCTTTTGCACTATGCGAAGGGGCCATTGACGCCCGGTACCTTTCAGGAAGGGAGGGACTTGCCGATGGATCGGCTCTTGTTGAAGCGTAGTCTGATCGCCGTGAGCGGTCTGGCTCTGATGGTGAGCGCAACGGGTTGCCGCGATCGGAACTTGAATGTTCCCCCGCCGGCGCATTACACGGATGGTGTTCAGAGCATCCCCGAAGCAGCTCCATATCCCGGTTATCCACCGATGTCGAGCGATTCGACGGCAATCGACCCCTACGCCAGGGCCAATCTCGGCACCCCTCGAACGTTTGATCCGGCGACGACACAAACCTCAGGGGTCTCCGAAGGGATGGGTCATTCCCCTGGCTCCCCGGCGGCTCCAACCTACGCTCCTTCGGCCGGTTTCGGCGTACCGCCGGTTTCGGGACTGGCGGACCCGGTGAATGCCAGCGGGCCGTTCGCCTCTCCCTCGTCGCCGAATCCTTACGCGGCTGACCCCTACACAACAGGAGCTGGAGCGGATCCTTATGCCGGTATGAACACCGGTCAAGGAGCATCAAGCTTCATGCCTCCTGCCGGAACAAACGGGGACACGTCACTGCCCGTCCCGAATCAGTTTCCCGGCCTCGACGGTCTGAACAGTACTCCTCCGATTCCGGACCGACTGCCCGAAATGCCTTGATTTTGGTTGTGGGGAGTCTTCTGATCGGCCGATCCTCCTCTGATCGCACTTGCAACCCCATTCCGGGGGGTGATGCCTCTTCTGATCGACGAAACGGCCACCCCCCTGGCGACTCGCCGTGCAGCACCCATGACCGACCCGCGTGATTCCCTCCCGACGATCCTCTTTGAAGACGTTCATTGCTTGGCAGTGAATAAACCGGCGGGGATCCTGACGCAAGGAAGGCCGCGTGAGGGAACAAGTCTGGAGGGGCTTCTGCGACGATATCTCGATCCGGACCAACCGGATCGAGTCTATCTCGCCGCCATTCACCGGCTTGATCGTCCCGTGTCCGGAGTGATGATCTGGGGCAAAACTCCCAAAGCTGCCCGACGACTCCACGAGCAGTTCGCACGTCGAGACGTCGAGAAACACTACTGGGCCATCGTGCCCGGTCAGCCGACGCCGGAGGAAGGTCTCTGGGACGACTGGCTTTGCGAGGAAGACACCGGGCTTGGACCAATCGTCCAGGTCTGCCACCCTGAAACGCCGCGCGTTCGGCACGCCCTTACTCGATACCGTGTCGATCGATCAGGCAGACTACCTGAAGGGTGCAACCGTCTGCTCCTCTGGCCCCGAACAGGCCGGACTCACCAGTTGCGCGTCCAGGCCAACGCTCGGGGTCTTCCAATCCTGGGAGATGCCACGTATGGCTCAGATCGACCGTTCCCGATCGGCATTGCCCTTCATGCCCGATCGTTGAAAATTCGTCATCCCATCCTTCGCACGGAACTTCGATTCGAGTCCCCGGTTCCCGAGCACTGGCGAGACGCGGGGATCGTGCTATCGGAAGATTGAATTGAGCGGCGATTGAGTTGGGAGAGCGAACCGAAGGATGGGCGCTTGTACTCAGTCCTCGGCAATTGCAATCTCAAGAACCTTGAACTTGATGGTCCCCTGGGGGACCTGAATCTCGGCCACTTCACCGACCTTCTTTCCGATCAGGCCTTCGCCGATGGGGCTGCTGGTCAAGATGCGGTTGCGGTCGTAATCTTCATCGCCAGGGCCGACGAGGGTGAACTCTTCCTCGTCGTCAAGGTCGAGGTCGATCACCTTCACCTTGGAACCGAAGACAACCCGGTCGGTCGGCAGATTGCTCCGATCGACGATGTAGGCTCTCCCCAGTTGGTCTTCGAGCAAGGAGATTTTGGCCTGAAGCTCACCCTGCTTTTCCCGGGCCGCATGATATTCGGCGTTTTCGGACAGGTCCCCAAAAGCCCGGGCTTCGGCCACCTGCTCGGTAATTTTAGACATCTCAACATTCTTGAGATGATCGAGCTCGGCCTTCTTCTTCTCGTACCCTTCTTTCGAGATGGGGATGCGGTCCGTGGACATGCCGCGAATCTCCTGGTGCGATGCGATCCCGTCAAGCACGAGGAACGGGAACGTCAGCGAAGACGAATCGAAGCGGCCTCTGCCGCCGTAAAAAAACGAGCCCAATGAGCGACGGCTCAGGGGCTCAGGAAGCATTGAAATGCAAAAGACCGCGACCCGGACCAGAGGCCCGGGACGCGGCTCAGGGCAAATCATTTCTCAAAACAGACTAGTCCTTGGTCGTTCTCAACGCAAGGCCAAGCCGTCCTGAGACCTCGACCACGATGGGCCGCTTATTCATGCCGGAGGGCCTCGATCGGGTCCATCTTGGCCGCTCGATTGGCGGGGTACAGGCCGGCAACGATGCCGACAAGCACCGAGACACCAAACGAGAGCATCACGGAGCTGGGAGTTACGACCGCCTTGATCTCGGAGAACTGGGTGATCAGCGGGGGGACAAAGACACCAATGGCGACTCCAATGAGGCCACCAATTCCCGAGAGCACCACCGTCTCGATGAGAAACTGCTGCGTGATGTCACGGCGCTTGGCTCCCAAGGCGCGACGAATCCCGATCTCCCGGGTCCGCTCGGTCACGGTGGCGAGCATGATGTTCATGATGCCGATACCGCCAACGATCAGCGAGATCGCAGCAATCGAGCCGAGCACAAGGCTGAAGATCGCTGCCTGCCGTTTGGCCTGCTCGAGGAGTTCGTACGGGACGACCATGTCGACGTCCTTCTTATCCTCGTGGAACGGCTGAACCGCCGCCTCGATGACGGGAGCGGTCATCGGAACCTCATCGATTTCCTTGACCTGAAGCGTGATCTGAGACAGCTGTGTCTCCTCAGCCTCCTGAGAACCGGCTCGGCTCGAAAGAATTCGCTCACCGAAGCGGGCTCGGCAGGTGTTCAGCGGAATATAGACGTCCTTGTCGTACTCCTGAGCGGCCATACTCCCGCCGATCGCTGCGGTCGAACCTCGAGGTTTGGTCACACCGACGACCGTGTAGTAGTCGGAACCGATCTTGATCGACTGTCGAAGCGGATTCTCGAAGGGAAAGAGGGTTCGAGCCGTTTCGGCCGCGAGCACGCAGTAATTTTCATAGTGCTCGTTATCTGAAGGGAGAAGGAACCGACCACGCTCAATCTGAAGGCGATTGAATTCCTGATAGTCGTGCGTCGTGCCAACGACCCGAGCTTCCATCGCGTTGTTCGAGCGCCGCACTTCTCGCTTGATTTCTCGGATCGGCAATGCCTTGGTGATCGTGGGAACGGTGGCAAGGATCCGATCGAAATCATCGTATTTCAGGCCGTAGTTCAAGACCCGAGACGGACGCCCCCCCGACTTCTGGCTCTGGGCATCCTGGCTTGGCTTGACCGATCGGTAAATGATATTTGTTGCACCGAGTTGCGCGATTTGCTCCTGGGCGTCTCGAGCAGCCCCTTCACCGACAGCCAGCATCATGATGACGGCGGCCACACCAAAGACGACCCCAAGGATCGTCAACGACGATCGGAGTTTGTGCAGGAGGAGGCTTTTTACCCCCAAATTCACGCTTCGCCAGACGCGTCCCATCGGTCGGTTCTCTCAGCTCGGGGGATCGATCAGACAGGGGCGAGTTGCGAACCCGGCAAACCGGTGCCGAGTCCGAGGCCGACGACCTCTGGCGGCGCGTCTTTCATCCGGTCGCTCGGGGCGTCAGAAATGATCTGACCATCCCTCATCCGGATAACGCGTCGGGCATGCTCGGCGATGTCGTCTTCGTGAGTAACCATGATGATGGTCTTTCCGGCCTGATTGAGCCGTTCAAGCATCGCCATGATCTCATCGCTGGTCGCGCTGTCCAGGTTCCCGGTCGCCTCGTCTGCAAGAATGATATACGGATCATTAATCAGGGAACGGGCGATGGCCACACGCTGCTGCTGACCACCGGAAAGCTGATTCGGTCGGTGGTCCATTCGGGAACCCAGACCAACCATTTCGGCCAGTTCCAGGGTCCGATCCTCGTCTTCCTGAGTCAGCTTCCCTGACCCCTGGTACGTCAGCGGTAGCTGAATATTTTCATGCACAGTGTACTGCTGAATGAGATTGTACGCCTGAAAGATGAAGCCGATAAATCGACTCCGGACTTCCGAAAGGTCGTCGTCGCTGAGGTTCGCAACGTCCTGATTACCGAGCAGATACTGACCACTCGTTGGGCGGTCGAGGCAGCCAAGCAGGTTGAGCATCGTGCTTTTCCCAGAGCCCGACGCTCCCATGATGGCCACGTACTCGCCCGGGTAAAAGTCGACTGAAACGCCTCGGAGCGCATGAACGATGATTGCCTCCTGGCGACTGGAGGCTTTCCCCATGACGTACTGCTTGCGAATGTCCCGAAGCCGGACGATCGGCTGGACTCGGGATGAGTCCAGCTGATCGCCCATGAGTGGGAAGTTTTGCATCTGGGTCACTGTTGCGGCCCTCCACCCCCTGGACCGCCACCGCCACCAGGACGTCCTCCACCACCGAAGCCGCCACCCCCGCCGAAGCCGCCACCGCCACCGGCTCCCATGCTCTGACGCATCTGATCCATTTGCTGAATCTCGGCGTCGGTAAAGCCGGCTTTTTTCATGATGGCCTTACGCTCATCGTCGGAGGCATCGCGGAGTTTCTGACGATCTTCAGGGCTAATGTTCTGGAACTTCTGGAACATCGCCGGATTGGGCCGACCGCCCCCCGCACCAGGGGCCCCACCCTCAGCCTTGGCCGCTTCACGAGCCGAGGGCTGTTCGCTGGCGGTTTTGGCCGAAGCAGCCTCCTCGTCACTCCAGTTGCCGAGTTCCTCAGAGCCCTTACGTTCGCCACCAGCGCCGAAGGCGTCACGATTCTCAGCTTCGGTCATGATTGCCCGAGGGTTCAGGGCGACGCGCTCGCCTTCTTCAAGCCCTTCGGTAATCTCGACGTACTTGGTGTTGGTCATCCCGACCTTCACCACCCGATTGTCCCATTTCCCATCACCCTGATAGACCCAGACGTGATGAGCACCGCCGTATTCAATGATCGCCTGGACAGGAACGCTCAGGACATCCTCCAGGCGGGCGATGAGGATCGTCACCTCGGCGGTCATGCCGGGGCGAAGCCCTTCATTCGTATTGTTGATTTTGACGAGAGTCGTGTAGACCTTCACATCGGAGCTGAAGAAGCTCGTCGGGTCGGGAAGCGGCTTGACCTCCATAACAGAGCCGACCAACTCGTTATTCGGGAAGGCATCGACTCGGATCCGGGAACTCATGCCTGGCTTGACCTTATCGATCATCGACTCATGAACCTTGGTGTTCACCTGCATGTTGTCGATGTCCGGCAGCTTGAAGATGGTCTGCCGCTCTCGGACGGTCGCGCCTTCCATGATCGAGGGCCCGTCCTGGCTGCCCCAGCGGCCTTCTTCCTGGTGATAGACAACAATCCCGTTGCCAGGAGCGTAAATCTTGCACTTCTCGATCATCCGGCGGAGACGCTCTTCCTTCTCCTTCTCCAGCTCGAAGGTCGATTGCTTGGCCAGTTCGTCGGCCCGAGCCTTTTCGACGTCACCTTCGAGTGATTTGATCTGCTTCTCGAAGGTGTATTCCTTGAGCACCTCAAGACGCTTCTCAGCCTGGTCCAGATTGAACTCGGCTCGCTGCAAGTCGTACTTGTCGCTCAGGTTCTGGGCCTGACTGATGTAACCAAGCTTCAGCATGTCTTCCGACCAGTTGAGCCGGTCCTTCGAGCGTTCCAATTCTGACTGAGCGAGCTTGATCTCGCCCATGATGGTTTTTTCTTCTTGCGGGTAAACGCCCTCAATGTATTCACGAACATTGATCTCGGCGACCTCTCGAGTCTTGATGGCATTCTGGTAATCAGCCTGGGCTCGCTCTGTAGCGATCTGCTGATTGGCCAGGTTGTCCTTCAAGGCGGCCGAGTCGAGCTCGCAGACGAGTTGATCCTTCACGACCCGAGTTCCCTCGGGGAGGATCATGATGATGGTTGTCTGCCCCTCGACCTCGCTCTTGGATTCGAGGTTGTTGGTACTCTCCAGATTCCCTCTTTCGCGAACGGTGACGACCAAGGGGCCTTTTTTCGACTCGTAGGTCAGGACCGTCGGTGCCGCCGGAGCAAGCCACTTCGAGAGGCCGGGCAAGGTCGACAGCGTGGAGCCGCCGACCTCATCCGTCGATGTGAGTGCGAAATAGCCTCCGGTACCGACCACGGCCGCGGCCATGGTCAGCACCGCAAGGCGTCGGCCGAGCTTAGAACCCGAACCCCGCTTCTTCGGCGCCGGCACCCGGCTGGCCGAAGACGGCGGCTGGTTCGAGTTCTGGAGCGGGGGCAGGTCGTGCTCCGGCGCCGAGGCCGGCGGCTGAGGGGCTTGCTGAAGGGAAAAGTTCATAGAATGCCTCCCACTCCTCGTAGGGCATGATGCCGAGATCGCGATAAAGATTCAGGCGAGTCGTCTGGAACTGGACCCAGCGTTGAATCAAGCCGTTCTGGGCCGAGTTCACGCTGTTCAGTCCTCGAAGCAAGGTCAGCACGAGTTGGCTACCTGCAGAAGAACCACCTCCGCTACGAGGCGGCTCAAGGAAGCGCTGGAACGACTGGTCCAGCGTAACAAGAGCGACAACGTATTGCGTCTTGCTAATTTCGTATTGCTGATATTGTAGCTGGAGATTGCGGATGGTCTGACGGAGCGAGTTCTTCAAAGAGTCCTCAATCTGCATCAGACCACGACGAGCTCGCTGGTAGGCAATTTGTGCGGAGAGGAACTGATTCCGTTCGGCGACTCGAATCAAGGGCAGCTCGGCCTGCAAGGTGAGGGAGAACTGCTTGCTCTGCTGATCGAATCCAAACGGATTGTTCGTTGTTGGCGGGGTAATGAACTGGTTGGACAGTGTCGTGTTGAAGACACCGAGCAACTGGTTGGCCGTCACGGCCAACTGTCGCCATGCATCATAAAGCTGTGCCCGGGCATTCATCAAGTCGAGTCGGTTTTCCAGGGCAACACGTTGTGCCGATTGAAGCAGATCTTCCAGCCGCTCGTTGGCGAGAACGAAGATTTCCCGTTCCTGAGCAATCAAGCGGTTGATCTCCTCGCGATCTTTCACGTCGAGCGCGGGGTTGAGCAAGGCAATTTCGCGCTCGGTCGCTTCGAGATCACGACGCAATTCGTCTTGTTGCTCCGGACCGAGGAGCCCCTGACGCATGGCGTCGAGCAAGAGCGTTCGCTTCTGTTCTGCGGTGGCTCGGGCGAGTTGACGATCGGCAACCCGTTGCTGAATGGGTCGACGCTGGCGAGCAATTTCGGCTGCCTGTCGATACAAAGCGATGACAGGACGACCGTCGATGACCACGTCTTCCAGTGGCGGCAGCTTTTCGACAAGTTCTTCGAGCAAGGGACGAGGTTTCGTCTCCAGGCCATCAATCTCATCGAAGACCTGCCGAAAGCCCTGGAGGAGGTTTGTATCAGGCAGAATCGGGAGGTCTGGAGGCAGGCCAAGCTGCTGCTTGAAGTTGTCGAGCTGGTTCCGATAGGTCACGCTCGACTGCAGCAGACTCAGCCGCTGGCTCTGCAAGTCGATCTCGACATTCACAAGGTCAAGCGGGGCAACAGTCGAAGCGGCACCTCGGGAAAGTTCCTGGAAAACCTCAAGCACCCGCTCGTATGCCGCAACGTTCTTCGTATTGTTCTCGACTGCCTGGAGCACCCCCAGCACGGTCAGGTAGCCTGTCAGCGGGTCACCACCGCCACCGCCTGAGAGTCCGCCACCGGCCAGTACGCTGACAAAGAACTCCTGACGGAATCGGCCGAAGTCTCGAATTGCGTAGAGCAGGTTTCGCTCGGCCTGCGTCAAGGGTTCCAGCGCGAAGGCCCGACCACCACCCCGCAGGAACCGGATAACGATGTTCAACGGGAGGAACGATTGCGAGGTCGTCGAAACTGCATTCGGACCTCCGAAATTGATCACCGTCTGGTTGGCGAAGTTCCCTGTCACCGAGGTGCCGAACGAAAGCAGTTTGCCGAAGCCCGCCAACGTGCCGACATTTAACAGCGAGGCCGGGGTGCCGGTTTCCTGCGTCCGGTAGAGGTACGAGTTTCCAGGGTTCGGGCCAGTGAATCCGCCGAAGGTCGGACCGCCTGGAGAGGCTCCGGCGGCAAACTGCGGCATGAACTGGAACCGCTGAAGCGTCACGGCGAGACCCTGAAGGTAAAGATTCTCCAACTGAAATTGATAGGCACGACTGTTCTGAAGGGCCAGGGTCAAAATTTTACGACCATCGACAATGTACGGTTCCACGTCCTCGCCGTAGCCGTACGCCGCCGCTTCGTCAAAGACGATTGCCTCTGGCTTGAGGATGTCGATCAGGTCGCGTCCCGTATCGGGAGGCACATCGACAATCCCCGAAACTTCCTCCGGGGTGAGGCCCGGACCGAACGGATCCCGGGGATCGATGTCGCTCCCTGGACGCAGCGGATCAGGAATCTGCAAGGCAACAGCCTGCACGGCGTCATCCTGCCTTGGCTGAAGGGAAAGGTCGTCCGGTAAAGGGGTTGCGTCGATGGACGGGCGGCGTGGGTCAGGAGGAGCGAATTCTTCTAGCTCTCCATCAGGAATAGGCGACATCCTGGGGTCGCTCGGCCCTTCATTCGGGTCGAGAGGGAAGGGGGAAGGAGATTCGGGCGGCGGAGGGGCTTCCTCGCGGACCGTAGGCCCGGTGTCGATGGTGACATCGACGAGGCGTCTTGGGCCTTCCTCGCGGCGCCACTGCTCCAACAGGTCGAGGTACCCGGTCCCCTCGGCCGGGGAAATCAGGCGGTGTCGGGGCATCTGTGGCTGTGGCGAAAGTTCTTGTGCTGCATAGTCATCGGGCGGGGCAGGGGGGCGATCAGGATCGTACGGATCGGCGAATCGAGACATGGCCGGTGGGGTAATGGTGAACAGATCAACCCGAAATCTCGGGTCTCGGCTCTTTTCGAAAATCGCCTCGGTCACATCCTGGTCCGCCCAGTTGCGGAAGAATTCCCGAGTGCAACCCGTCGAGGCCGCCAACGCCGCGATGACCATCGCGAGCCGAGCGCTCCAGCCTCCGGTCGTCCTCCGCGTCTTGGACGTGTTCACGATCCTGATCCTCCGCGCTCTGAAAGCCCTGGCAAGCCTCGCGGTCCAACCCTTCGCCGGACCTGGAAGCCTCCTCGACTCGAAATCCGAGAGGGGTCCCGATGGACCAACCCTCCGACTCCTTGGTCGTATCTCGATTTTGGGTATCGGTTGCTCCGGTTGTTCGGGATGAGCCGATTACGACAGCCGAAGTCTGCTCGGCCCTCATCGGGCCGTTCAGCAGCCAGCGGGCCGGGGCCGAAAAACCATTCCAGAATCAAAGGACCGCGCGGGGCCATTGCGCCGGCTTGGCGGGATTGAATCGTTGCCTGCTCTCGGGGAGTTTTCCCTCGGAGACGAACGAATCAGTAGGTCCGCGGCGCGTGTTGGTCCCGGTCGGTGCCTTGCTTGCCGCCGCCTGGGGCCGTGGCATGGACGCGATCGGTCTTGGAGGTTGAGGAAGGAGTCTCCAGATGCCTTTCGGCTTGCCCAGTAGCCGCCCACCGGCATGGCGCCGACGTCGGCACCGCGCTCAGATCGGCGGCCCGTTGTCTCTCGAACGACGTGACCTGCTCACCGTGATCAGCTTGATCAACGGTGTTCAGGCCGGACCAGATGCCCTGAGCATCGATGGTTTCCCTACTGCGCCGCCCCCTCCCCGTGTCGTTCCACCGACGGCGCTCGGCATTCAATTCACCTCGACGACCAACCAGACCCGTGCCGGGTACAGTGTGGCGGTCGCCGGTGACGTCAATGGAGACGGGTTTGACGATTTCCTCGTCACCCGTCAGTTGACCAGCCTCTTGAGCGATCCCGAAACGGAACGAATCAGCGGCATCGTCTCACTCGTCTTGGGGTCCCGAGCCGCTGACCCCACGGTCTCGCCAACGAACTTTCTGTCACTCATCAATGCCCGAGGCAATGACGGCGTCAATCCGCCCATCTTGCCGGTCAACGAACGCGTCGCGGATCTGGCTCAACTTGGCAACCCCATCCAGAGCTCTCCCGCAACCGGGGGACCGACCTTCCCCTTCGATGGTCTGACCTTTACCACGAGTCTGACCTCGAACGACGACTTCGGCTTCGCCGTTTCGGGACTGGGAGACGTCAATGGCGATGGTCTGGCTGACTTCGCCATCTCAGCCCCCGGTGCCAATGCCGACTCGGGTCGGGTCTACGTGGTTTATGGCTCTCGTCAGTTCGATCAGATCCCCGACGGCCTGGATACGGTCGACTTCGATCGACCAGCCGATATCAATGCGGCCGTTCGTTTCACTGTCATCGAGAACAACCAGTTCCCCGGCGCCCGCTTTGGTGCCTCGGTAGCTGGTGTTGGCGATGTGATCAACAACACCTTCGCTGATTTCGCCGTGGGTGCCCCTCGGGCTGACGTCGGAGTCGGATTGGTCGATAACGGTGCGGTTTATCTGTTCAATGGTCAAACCTTCCGGACCGCGAATCCTCCGGCCGTGGTCAACCTGGCCGGGTTTGGCTCGGTCGGGAATAATCGAGGGATCCTCTTCGCAGGTGCCGCAACCGGTAGCCGGGCTGGTTTCTCGGTGGGTCGGGGTGGCAACTTCGACGGCAACCCGGGTGGCGAGTTGCTGATTGGAGCCCCGTCTTCGCCTGGATCACTTGATCTCAATGAAGGTCGAGCCTATGTGATCTACGGTGCCTCGAACCTGTTGAGTCAGTTCATTACAAACGGGGTGGCGCCGACCGTCTCGCTTGGTGCCTTGAATCTGACCGTCAATAGCACGACGGTCGAAGGTGTCTCCTTCGCCGGCGAGGCCCCTGGCGATCTGACCGGCTTCTCCGTCGCGGGCGTGGGCAATTATGACGGCACCGCTCCCGATGATATCCTGATCGGCTCTCCTGGGTTCGGTCCGGATACGGGACGAGCGAGTCTGGTGATGGGAGGACCTCGCCCAGCTCTGGCGAACCGCAACCTCCCGCTCACCGGTCTGAATCCGGCAGTCTTTGTTTCGAGCAACTTTGTCGGCATCAATCCTGGCGATGGGACCGGATTCTCGGTGGCCGGCGTCCGCTCGCTCAATGACGACAACCTTTCCGAAATCCTGATTGGCGCTCCTGGATTTGGGAATGATGCCGGTGCAGCGTATCTCGTTGCCGGCACCTCTCAGGCCTTGCCTGCGAACGTTAGTCTAGTGAGTGTTGCCGCAGGGGCAGCGGGATTGCCTCCCGGCATTCAGTTGACCCTGCCTCGGGGTGAGGGGCGTCTGGGGTGGTCCGTTTCCGGGGTGTCTCCCTTCAGCACGAGGAACGCAACGGTCGACTCTGACCGACGGGGCGACTTCTTGATTGGAGCTCCGCTTGATGCTCCGCCGTTCCCCGGATTCGGGAGCGCGTTCCTGCTCCAAGGGGCTTTTGTTCCACTCGCCACCCCAGCGCCCGGTCCTGGCCCTGGCCCTGGACCTGGACCCGGACCCGGACCGATCCCCGGTCCGATTCTTCCGACCGTCCGGTTCGAGTTCCCGGGGGTCAATGCCGCTGCTCCGCAATACGGCGAAGCCTTGGTGCCGACTCCCGAGACCCTCTCGGCGGGACTCTCCTTCTATCGCCCGCTGCCATTCGGACCGGCGACCTTCCGTCAGTTCTACGCTCGGCCGGGCTTCGCTCAGCGGTTCACGAACTACTTCCACCCGGAATCGGCCGTCAATCGCCCGGTCTCCTCGCCGTACAGTAACCGGCCCGATGGGATCTTCACGCTCCCCAGAAACGTCTTCACTCGGGGACGATTCAAGGTCGGTGAGATCCCCGGACCGATCAACCACGGCGTGCGAACGATCCCGCTTCAGCAATTCCGATCCGCAACCCCGGGACTCATTCCAAACCGGGCGATCCACCTGAACCGAGGCGGGCTCCGCTAAGTCGCAATTCGAAGGTCGTTCGCATTCGCGACACGGCCGTCCCATGCTCCAGCCTGGAGCATGGGACGGCCGTCAGTCATTTGAGGTCGCAGGGCAAGTTACGTCCCGAACGACAGGTTCGCTCAGATCTTCCCCGCGAGCCGTTCGGCAAGCCGCTCCAGGGCTGGGCTTCTATCCATTGCATCGAGATGCACATTGATCAGCGTGTAACTCTCCGTATTTTCCCACGCCTGTGTCAGGGCGACGTCGAGTTCGTCCTCAGTTCGAGCCTCCAGGCCAAGTCCCGCCCCGAGCAATTCGGGAACTCGATGGTACGACCAATTCAAGATGTCGTTGAACGGTCCATCGAGGATAAACCGTTCAGTCGTGTAACCCTTGTTGTTGAGCACCACGACGATGGGCGCCAGACGATTGCGGACCACCGTTGAAAGCTCCATCCCGGTCATCTGGAACGCCCCGTCTCCCACGATGACCAGTGGACGCAAGGCCCGGTTGGCTAGCCCAGCTCCGACCGAGGCCGGGACCGCGAATCCCATCGACGTGTAATACGCCGGACTGAGAAACTCCGTGCTCCGACTGATGCGGAGCTCTGCCGAGCCGAACAGTGAATCGCCAATGTCGGCGATCACCATCACATTCTCATCCATCAGATGATTGAGTCGGGTAAAAAGTCGAGCCGAGGTCATCGGTACTCCCGGCTGCGCCGACCAGGGCGCAATCGGCAATGGCCGAGACGGGGGAGCAGGCACATTCAGGGAGAGTCCCCGTGCTCGCAATCCCCTCAGAAAGTCATCGAGCCGAACATCCCGGTAATGATGATGGCGAATTCGCAGATCCTCACTCGTTGCATCGATGCATCGAGACGGGTCCAGCTTGGCCGTGAAGATCCCTAGATTGATGTCCGTGAGGAAGCATCCGAGCATCAGTAGGCAGTCTGACGCCTCCACATATTCCGTGACGGCCGCTCTGCCCATCGCCCCTTCGTAGATTCCGGCAAAGAGCGGATGCTCTTCGCTGATGACACTCTTCCCGAGCAAGGTGGTCGCGATCGGCAATCCCGTTTCCTCAGCCAGTGCAATCAACTCGCGTTGGAGTCCAAATCGGTGAATCTCGACGTCGGCGAGGATCATCGGCCGCTTGGCCCGTCCGAGCATCGCCTCGGTTTCGTCGAGCGCCTCGCGAAGGGCATCGGGATCGCTCGGAGGCAATGGCCCCGGAATAGTATGCGGATAGACCTGCTCGACGTGCAGCATGTCGCGCGGCACTTCGAGATAGACCGGCCGCTTGTACCGCAAGGCCGCCGCGAGTACCCGGTCAATTTCCGAAAAGGCCGTCAACGGATCATCGAGCACTGTTGCAGCAGCCGTAAATTGCTTGAACACCTGATACTGCGTATCAAACTCCTTGACCTTATGGTGCAACAGCGGATTCCGCTCCCGCTCCGAGAGACCTGGCGATCCCGTCAACACGACCACCGGCGACTTCTCGGCATAGGCCCCGGCAATGCTGTTGCACGCGCTCAGGCCTCCAACGCAATAGGTCACGGCCATGCAGCCAAGGCCTCGGACCCGAGCATAGGCATCGGCCGCGAATCCAGCGGCGTCCTCCCGCGTCATGCCGACGACCTCGATCGGACTATCGTCGAGCATCTTGTACAGGTTGAGGATGTAATCCCCTGGAATGCCGAACAGATGTTCGACTCCATGCGACTGCAACCGATCGATTAGGTAGCGGCCGACCGTCGTCGGCTGACTCGACGCGTGCAATCCGTCTCGAGACGGTGCGGCGATGTTGCTAGCCATGGTCGTTCCCTCGATTCGTCGTTGGTTGAGCGTGTTTATCGGCCGTCTATCCGACTCAGATTGATCCGGGGCCCTTCCCAACGAGTGAGCGGCCCCAATGCCCACGCGGGAACCGGGTGCGGAAAGACATAAACCCACGCCTCCCGACCCCTCAGGGTGCGCAAGGTAACACGGCGAAACTGTCCGTCCCCCACACCTTCATACGGATCGAACACCTCAATCAGTTCGATCGGCTCCACCGATCGCACATGGCCTTCGACCCATCCTGCGGTTGAATCCTCCCAATCGATCAGTGCTGGATATGGCCCCAGATCGTACAACCTCCCTCGAACCGCGTCGTCCTGCCAGCCTTCCCGAACAGCCTCGCGAACATCCGAAGGCCCCAGGGTCCCGTAGGCAAACAACCATCTCGGTCCGGTCACTCCCGAGGAAACGTCCATCGGTCATTATCCCCTTCCCAGCAAATCAACTTATTCTCCAAACCAATCACCCATGTCGATCTACGTCAAAGGGACCTGAGCCTTGACCGCACCTCCAGCGAGTCCGTCTCCGCGATGCGTGCGAAGACATTATATATAGGCTCTCTCCCGGCAGGTGAGGAAAACCCCATGTCCTTATTCTCGATTCATCACCGGACTTAGAGCGTTTGTTCTTGCGTCAGAACTTCCGGTGGCACCGACTTCGATCGTTCGGGAAGTGATTGCGCCAACGCGTCGGTTCGAGGCCCTTCCAGGTTCGGTTCCCGATCGATACCGCCGACCTGGAACGTGCAAGCTCAACGACTCGCGTCGGCTGATCGGTTCTGGTATCTTTCTGGAGCGTGAGATCACACCATGGATTGATGGAATTTTGTTTGAGATTCATGCCATGCGCTCCTTGACCTTCCGGCTGGGTCTTGCGGTCCTGTGCGCCGTGATTCTGAACGGTTGCGCAAAAAAACAGATCAACTCCGAGGGCAAGAAGCCCGATCAGTCGGACAAGCCCCCGATGGTGGCCTCGGTCGGGAGCCCACCAACTGAAGAGGAATGCTGGGAGTACGGCGAGGGGTTCGAGGATGCAATCTTCCAGGCCGATGGCGAGGCCATCTCTCGGATGATCGACTGGCAAGCAGTCGTGGACGAGGCCACGGACGGGGTCGATGCCCCGGCGGCAGTGAAACGTGATTTTTCACAAAGCTTTGTTCAGTCCAGCTCAAGTGGGCAAAGCGGCCTGGTCTCCACGTTGATCGAAACCATCAACCAAGGGGGACGGTTCTCACCGATTCACGTCATCGGCGGCAAGGCTCAGCATGGCGTGCGATTCCGATTGCTCACTGCCGACGGGGGACTCAACTACCTCGATTTTTTCTTGGCCCGCCGGAACGATGGCTCAATCAAGGCCGTGGATGTTTTTCCATATTCCGTCGGCGAGTCGATCGCTCAGAGCACAAGACACTTTTATCTTTCCGCCGTAGCCGAATCGCAGCGCAACCTGATCGATCGGCTTACCGGCAAGGAGCAGGTTCTTCTGAAACATCTGCCCACGCTTTTGCAGATGAACGAGAATCTGCGGACCGGACAGTTCGAGGCCGTGCTCTCCGCCTACCGAAACTTGCCCGAATCGCTCCAGCGCGATCGTCTGTTCCTCGTTCCACGCTACACGGCGGCAGCCGAAATTGACGACGAGGAATACGCCGCAGCTCTGGCCGACTTCCGCAAGTTCTATCCCAACGACCCCAGCGCCGATCTCTTGATGATTGACGCCCATTTTCTCCAGGGCGATTTCGACGAAGCCCTGGCCGCGATCAATCGGCTCGACCAGTCGATTGGAGGCGATGCCTATCTACATGTACTCCGGTCGAATATTCACCTCGAACGTGACGACCATGCCGCGGCGAAGAGTGCCATCTCGCAGGCCATTGACGAGGAGCCCTGGCTCATCGAGGCGTACTGGAGTTTGCTCGGCCTGTCTCTCTCGGAGGAGGACTTCGAGGAAACCGCCCGCCTGCTCGATCTGATTGCCGAGAACTTCGAGATCGAGTTCAACGACCTCAGCGAGGTCCCTGAATACGCCGGCTTTGTTGCCTCTCCGCAGTACGCCGAATGGGTCGCTCGACAGCCAACCTCCACATCCATTCCCGACGAGCACACAGGCGATTCGAACGACTCGACTGGTTCCAATCCCTCCGACTTCTGATTCCTTGCTCGTCCATGCTCGGGATCCAACACAACCCATCCTAGCCTCGATCCATCGAGCCGGATTTGCTTTCCGCAAACATCCGGTACGTTGCAAGTTGGTTCGGCTTTTTTCCAAAGTGAATTGGCCCGAGCCCAGAGAGCGGGTAGGCTCTCGATGTCGAACTAGACCGATCACCGAAGCGAGACGTGAGATGGACTGGAAGGCGATCCGAGACGCCGAGTTCCCCGTGGCCGAGCGCTGGGCCTATCTCGATCACGCCGCCATCGCCCCTATCCCCCGGCGGGCCGGCGAGGCGATGCGGGCCTGGGTCGCCGAACAGGAAACCAACGGTTGCATTCACTGGATGACCTGGCGAAAGGAGCTGGAAGTGGTTCGCCAGCGGGCCGCTCAACTGATCCATGCCGAACCTACTGAGATCGCCTTCATCACCAGCACAACCATGGGCATCGGCCTGGTAGCCGAAGGCTTCCCCTGGTTTGAGGGGGACAATGTTGTCACACCGGCCGAGGAGTACCCCTCGAATCTGTTCCCCTGGATGAACCTTGCCTCGAGAGGAGTCGAAACGCGAGCAGTCCGAAGCCGGGACGGTCGGATCTGGATCGACGATTTGCTTGCCGCAATGGATGATCGCACCCGATTGCTCGCCATCAGCCATGTCGAGTTCGCGTCAGGATTCCGCAACGACCTCGACGCCCTGGCCGAAGCCTGCCATCAGCGTGGGGTCGCGCTGTTCGTCGATGCCATTCAGGGGCTCGGACCCTTGACGATCAACGTCCGCAGGACGCCGATCGACTTCCTCGCCGCCGATGGGCACAAGTGGCTGCTTGGACCCGAGGGAGCCGGACTTCTGTTTGTCCGATCCGACTGGATCGAGCGCGTTCGTCCAATCCTCGTCGGCTCGAACAGCGTGACCAGTTCCTACAACGACCCCGAACCCGCCTTCACCTTGAAGCCCGATGCTGGTCGATGGGAAGGGGGTTGCTACAACGTCGCTGGATTGCTCGGCTTCGGCAATAGCCTCGAACTTTTCCTCGAACTCGGGCCAGAACGTGTTTCCGAGCGGATTCTTGATCGGGCCGAAGGTGTCCGCGATCGGGCCCGATCAGCAGGCTGGACAGTCCTCGGTTCCGACCTCCCCGCGGATCGCTCGGGGATCGTCGTTCTCGATCGTCCGGGGACCGACCCCAACGCGATTGTCCGCAACCTTCGCGTCTCAGGGGTCGCGGTCAGTGCGCGACGGGGTCACCTGCGGATCAGCCCCCATCTCTACAACACTGACGACGACCTCGACCGCCTGGCTGAGGGACTTTGCGAGTTTTCCTGACCGCACCCGTTGCCTACGAGTTCCTACGCTGCTCGTTCAATCGTATTGTCGGGGATGTTCGATCATGGAACTCTCGTCTCGAACGGCCGTCTTCACCGGAACGTTCGACCCGATCACGCTTGGGCACCTCGATGTCATCTCCCGAGGGCGATTACTCTTCGAGCGATTGATCGTGGCAATCGGTATTAACCCGACTAAGCAGGTCCTGTTCCCAATTGAAGAACGGGTCGATCTTGCCCAACGCGTCCTCGGGCAGTTCGACAATGTGGAAGTCCGGGCTTTCGAAGGCCTGACCGTCGATTTTGTGCGGAGCATTGGGGCCCGAGTGATCCTCAGAGGCTTGCGAACGCTTTCCGACATGGAATATGAATTCAGCATGACCCTGACCAACCATCGGCTTGATCCGGGGATCGAAACCGTGTTTCTGATGGCCGACGGAGAATATGCTCACGTCTCGAGCTCCTTGATTAAGCAGGTCGCTCGCTACGGTGGGCCGGAGGCCCTCGCTCGTTTCGTACCCGAAGCACTGGTCACACCGATTTTGGATAAGGTTCGAAGCTCGATTGGCTAACCTAGCCTGATACTCGGTCTCTTCCTCCATCAACAAGGATGCTTTCCCCGATGCGACCCACCGAGACGATCGCCTTGCGCCGAGAGCCTGGCCATGTGATTCGGAGTCTCGTAGCCTTACTGCTTCGAGTGGGCCTCGGCATGATCTTCCTCATGGCCGGTTTGCAAAAACTTGACGACATGAGCAAGGACCAGGATCCTCCTCTCGCCGAGGTCGAGGACCTTGTGGTCGATTCTGACGAAGCGGAGGCGCCGGCCACACCCCCGGTCGCAGTCGAGTCTAAAGCTCCGGCCGAACCTCGCTATCCCGAGACGATCCGTAGCATGTTTGCAGACACATGGCTCGGCCGGGATCTCAAACCCGCGCTCGACCTCTATACCGCGTTTCTTCCCATGCTCGAAGTCGCCGTGGGAGCGCTCCTGATCGCTGGGCTCTTCACCACGCTCTCAGCATTCCTCTCAGGTCTGCTCTTGCTAAGTCTCACCTTCGGTTGGATCGTGCTTCAAAACACAAGCATGTACCCGACAATGATAATATACTTGCTTGTCAATTCAAGCATTTTGTGGCTCTCACCAATCACGAGTAATTATCTCTCGCTCGACGGCCTTCTCTTCGGCTGGTTCTGGAAGCCGAGCGATGAGGGAGAATATCGTCGAGAATATGAGGCCCCGATTCGGTCGTGACCGGGGCTTACTGACACCATTCAGGAAATCGACAGGCCCCCACTCATTCCCCCTCAGGACGAGTCGGCCCACGACTTCTTCGGCTCGATCAGTCGAACGCCTGCTCGACGAGGGCAACGACCCTGCCAGACGGCTCTCGCACGTAGAGTTCCCGAACGCCGAAGTCCGACTCGCGTTGCGGCACAACGATCTCCAGACCTTTCAGACGGGGCAACAGTTCATCCAGGTCAGAGACGAGCATCGAAAGAATCACCCAGGGTGAGTGATCGCTCGATTCGACGATTCCAGGACTTTGGGATTCTACGCTCGCTCGGGTTCGATAGAACACCTCTGCCTCATCTCGGCTCACCCGGACGAAATCGAGACCGTCTTCTCCTGGGATTTGCAAGGTCACCTCGAAACCGAGGCGATCGACCCAGAAGTCGAGACAGGGCTCGATACGATCCACCAGGAACACCGGAGTCATCCGGCGAAAGGTCGAGCGTGGCCGATCGGTCAGCGCAACCGCCTTACGAGATGCGGTCGGGGCCTGCATCGTGCCTGTACTCATCAAAATCATCCTTCGCGAATCGCTTCGAAAAACGGAGGGAAGACTAGCCGGGTACGAAGTATGGCTGAGATGTCGGGGCGACGGATTGGGAGTCGAAGGGGAGCGAACGGGCCGACTCCGCGAGAATCTCGTGCAGCACTCCCGGACATTTCTTTAATGAGTAGCGAACCGCGAGCCGAATTTCTCTTCCCTGACGAGCTTTTCCAGAACCTCAGCCCAGAACACGAGTTCCGCCACGAAGATTCCGGCGGGCTGGGGGCGAATATACTCTGGTACTGCCCGGCATTCCAACCGCCTTGCCTGTTCCATGAGCAGGACGGGCTGATCAGCCTCTCTCGGTTGACTCGACCTTGGCGATGTAGATCGAATGATCATTCCGAAACGGATCGGGCAGGGGTAAGTCGATCCTGGGCGAGTTCGATCGCCTTGATCATGCCTCGGGCCTTGCTGACCGTTTCTTCGTACTCGGTCGCGGGATCGCTATCGAAGACGATTCCGGCTCCTGCCTGGATGTCGGCCAGATTGCCTTGCACGACCAGCGTCCGCAAGGCGATGCACGTGTCCATGTTCCCGGTCGAATCTATGTAGCCGACGGCCCCGCCGTATGGTCCTCGACGAGTCGGCTCAACCTCATCGATGATTTCCATCGCCCTGACCTTCGGCGCACCGCTGACCGTCCCGGCGGGCAACCCGGCCCGAAGGGCATCGAAGCAGTCCTTGCCGGCTTCGAGCGTTCCCACCACGTTCGAGGAGATGTGCATGACGTGACTGTAGCGCTCGATTTTCATGACTTCGGTCAACCGCACGCTCGATCGCTCGGCGACGCGACCGACATCATTGCGGCCAAGGTCGATAAGCATGACGTGTTCGGCTCGTTCCTTCGGGTCGGCCAGTAACTCCTCGGCCAGGGCTTGGTCCTCCTCCTCGTCCTTGCCTCGGCGACGAGTCCCAGCCAACGGTCGGATCGTCACCTCTCCGTCTTCGACACGCACCAGAATCTCGGGAGACGAGCCGATCAGGCAAAACTCTTCGAACGGCAGATAAAACAGAAAGGGGCTCGGATTGACGACCCGCAAGGCCCGGTAAATATCAAACGGCTCCGCGGTTGTGTCGACCCGAAACCGCTGGCTCGGTACCACCTGGAAAACGTCTCCGGCTTTGATGTATTCCCGACACCTCCGCACCGCATTTTCGAACTGCTCACGCGTCATGTTCGAGGCGGGTTCCAGCTTGGGGGCACCTTTAGTGTCAAGATCGACCGGAGGCAAGTCGGGACCCGGCCCTGAAAGCCGCTCGACTAACTCCTTCAGTCGTTCAGCGGCTCGATCATATGCGATCGCTACGGACTCAGGATCGTTCGGGATCTCGGGCCGCGCCTGAGCCACCACCAGAACGGTCTTTCGAATATGATCGAAGATCACCATCCGGTCGAAAAAGGCGAAGGCAAGATCCGGCAATCCCCGATCGTCTCGAGGTGGGTTCGGTAAGCGTTCGGTGTACCGAACCGCGTCGTACGAGGCATAACCAACCGCCCCACCGCAAAAGCGTGGAAGACCCGGCAGATGGATCGACCCGTACTGCCGGACCAGTTCTCGAAGATTCTCAAAGGGGTCGGCTGATTCGAATTCCTGGGGCTTCCCAGTACCATCGGTCGGGACGATCGAAACGTGAAGTCCTCTGGCCTCGAATCGCAGGAACGGCTCGGTGCCGAGGAAGCTGTATCGTCCGACCTTCTCCCCTCCGACAACGCTCTCAAACAAAAAGGAGGGGCCGGGCCGGGCGATGCGAGCAAATGCCGAAACGGGGGTCAATCCGTCGCTCGTCAATTCCCGATACACCGGAAAGCCCGGTGCCTGGCCGATCAGCGTAGCAATGTGATCAAGGCTGGGATGGAGGATCGGCCTGGCGGGTCGCGAGTCGCTCATGAGCGGAGATCGATTTTCGAAGACTTCGAGACAGGAAGGCACCTCAGTATGACCGGTTGACTGATCTTATCAGCCTCCTGATTCCTTCGGCAAGCTGGGCTCCCGCCAGCTCTGGCTTCCATCAAGAGATACGCTCGGCTTCAATCGGTGTTCCTGCGCTGGCAATCCCGGTTGCTTGACAGGTCGGGGGGCATCATTACAATGGAACGCGATCGTCAATGCTGATGAAACACGACCCCCCCGCGCCGTGTCCTTGACCGATTCTCGCGGAGGGTCCGGCCGATCTCGCGGCGGGGTCCGCCGGTTCTGATCGGGTCCGGGGACCGCGGCGATGAAATGCCAGAAGTGCTCCAAGCCGGCGACCTACCACATTACCGACCTCGACCCCGAGGCTCCGGGTACGTTCGCCGTCTTCCATTTTTGCGATGAGCACGCCTTGCAGCATCTCGCTCCCGCTGCATCTCAACCTGAAAGCCTCCCGGTCGGGCAGCTTGCCAAGGACCTGGTTTCCGGCTCCGGCTCGACGCTCGAATCCTCGCCGGCCGATGCCCTGAGCTGCCCGAACTGTCAGATCAGCTTTGCCGAATTTCGGAGCACCGGCCGCCTCGGTTGCCCTTACGATTACGAGGTCTTCCGAGATGAATTGATGCCCTTGCTCGAAAATATTCATGGCGAAACCCGCCATTCGGGGAAGGCTCCCAAGCGAGCGCCTCGAACGAGCCGACTCCAAAATACTCTGATCCGGCTGCGGAACGATCTGAAGCGCGCGATTGCCGCCGAAGATTACGAGGCCGCCGCCCGGCTTCGTGATGAGATCCGCACTCTCGAACAGGAGCAGGGGCGTTGACCCGAATCGGCCTCGTCGGGATCGTCGCCTGCTTTCCCATGACCCTCGCCCGCAACCCAAGGAGCTGCCTGCCATGACTTGCCAGCGCTGCTCCCGGGAAGCCTCGGTTCATCTCTCAGAAACGGTGGATGGTCAGCGCCGCGAGTTGCATTTGTGCGGACCTTGTGCTCGCAAGGCCGGACTGACTCCTCCGGATCCGCCTCCCAACGCCGCCCTTGAAGCCATTGTCGATCACCTGATTGTTCAGCACGTTGGGGAACTCGTTGGAGAGTTGGCCAAGACCTCCTGTCCCCTCTGCGGATTAAAGTTCATGGACTTCCGCACCGGCGGTCGCCTCGGCTGCCCCAATGATTATGAAGCCTTTGCGACGGGCTTGCTCCCGCTGCTCCGGACGGCTCACGGTGCCTCAAGACACGTCGGAAAAATTCCCCGCAAACGAACCCCGCCGAGCCGCTCTCCTCGACTCCGGCTCCGCGCCCGGCTTCGGGAGGCCATCGCCCGAGAAGATTACGAGCTGGCCGCGACCATCCGGGACCAGCTCCGCCAAGAGGATGCCGACCAATGAACCTTGATGCCCTGACGCGCACCTCCGGCGAGTGGCTTCGCGGCACTGGACCCGAGAGCGACATCGTTATATGCTCCCGCATCCGGCTCGCCCGCAATCTGGCCGATTTCCCTTTCACCAATCGAGCCAGCGACACCGAGAAGACCGAGATCGAACGCATCTGCCGGGCCACCATGGACAAGGCCGGCCTGGAACTCGATTACCAGTCGGTTGTTAACCTCGATACCCTCGACCGCCAACTCCTCGTCGAACGCCAGCTCATCAGCCGAGAGCTGAGTACCGGCGAAGGTCCCCGAGGGGTCGCCATCGGCCCCCGGGAAAACGTCTCGGTCATGGTCAATGAGGAAGACCATCTCCGCATCCAGGTCATGAACTCCGGCTTCAGCCTGGCCGACGTCTGGGAACAGATCAACATTCTCGACGATCAGATCGAGGAATATCTCCATTACGCCTTCAACCCCCAACTCGGCTACCTGACCGCCTGCCCGACGAACGTCGGCACCGGAATCCGGGTCGGCGTCATGCTTCACCTGCCCGCCCTGGCCAATACCAAGCAGATCGAAAAGGTCTTTCGAGCCCTCCACAAGCTCAACCTTGCCGTCCGAGGGCTCTACGGCGAAGGGACGCAGGCCGACGGCGATTTCTACCAGATCTCCAACCAGCAGACCCTCGGTAAGAGCGAGCGCGAGCTGATTCGCAACCTCTCCGAGGTCGTTCCCCAGATCATCAACTATGAACGTCAGGCCCGCCAGGAGTGGATCGGTCAGCGTCGCCAGCACCTGCACGACCAGGTCAGCCGCGCCTACGGCGTCCTCAAGACGGCTCACACCATCTCCAGTTCCGAGACCATGCACCTGCTCTCGAGCGTCCGCATGGGGGTGAATCTCGGCTTGATCGACGACCTCGAAATTCGAACCGTCAACGAGCTGTTCATTCACACCCAGCCGGCCCACCTTCAGAAAATCCAAGGTGAGCCGCTGGAAGTCGACGAACGCAACATCGCCCGAGCCGGCTACATCCGGCGCCGCCTGGCCAGCGACAACCAGGCCGCCGAGGAACGTGATTGATTCTTGAACATCGATCGGGGCACCATCTGATTCTGCCCCGCTTGCTGCGTTCATGTGTGGACACTGTCACCACAATCAGACGACCTCGTAAGAAGATCGACTCGAATCTCCGAAGCGACCTGTCATTCCTTTAGGTGACACCGCCGGAAGTCGAACCAGGGCCGAATACGGCAAGATTCACGATCGACTCTCGCGGAGCAATTGTTTGCACTCGGAAGGCCGTTTCACGAGGTCAACCGACCCCGTCATTTCGTGATGGATGTCGTCCTCAGGTCCGACCCTCAGGATTCTGACTCACTTTTCTTGATGCTGTGTGGCATGCGCGATGCTCGAAGGTCTTCCGATCGACCCTCATACCGTACTCGGCATCGCACCGGACGCTGACGCCGAGACTATCCACGAGGCGTTCCGTCGAAAGTCGAAGAAGCATCATCCTGATGTTGGCGGCGATGAGTGGGCATTCCGAATCGTCGTCCGTGCATACGAACTTCTGACACAACGACCGACTGGGTTCGTCGCTTCTCCCTCTCCTTACGACTTTGACGACCCCGATCTCGACCACGACTCCCACGTTGACCCTTCTCGCGACTGGGCCGCCGAATCCGAACGCGTGCGTCCGGGGGTCCGGGACAAAGACTATCCCCCCGCTCGCATGGTCCTGGTTGAGGTCCTCTGGTTCCGCATGGAAATCTCTGACATCTACGCCCTTCTCGACCGTACGGAGGCCAGTTCGTTTAGTGGTTCTCTCCACCTCACCTGGCCTGATCCCGACACTCCTCTCGACCAGCCTCTCGACCCGGTCGAACTTCACGCTGTCCTCCGCGAGTTGACCGACGCGTTTGACCAACTTCGCTCTCGTCCTAACGTCCTCAACGCCTCCAGCCGCGCAGACCTGGGTCGCTTCGAGGCCTGGCTCAGCTATGACTCCGGCCGAGACGCCTGGAACGCCTTCACCTCCCTGCGCCCCTCCCTGAATTCTCGAGGCCTCGGCGTCCGACAGCTCACCCGAGAGCTCACCATCCCCCGTGAGCCTCCCTCGCGTTAGCTCCGAGGGTCATTGCTGCTGAGGGCTCTCGTCGGCATCCACGATACCTGCCATGAAGTCACCAATCTTCACAGCTTCAGCCTGTTGATGATCGTTCTGCGTGTTCTGGCTGTTTCTCGTCTCGACACTTTTTTGTCAGGCTGATCCGCAAACCTCTCGGTGGATCGGGGACAATGAAGACAAGCCTGATGCCGTCGATCGAGGTCGCGCCCTCGACTTCACTGGAAGCGTCGGGCTTGATCAATCAAGCCGACGGTCGAATGAATCGAAGACTTCGGAATGCTCATCGAGCTTTTTCGAGAGAGGAGAGTTCAGTGGCAATCTCGGGTGTGTTCCAATCCATTGCACCAACCTCTCGACGGACAATCCGTCCGTCGGGATCGATCAGGAAGGTGGCTGGGATGCCGCTTGTGCTGAACTCCGCGGGAGGGTTCGACGCGGCGACAAGAACATCAGCCTCTCCAACATCCGTACGATCGAGGAAGCGTCGGACCGGATCGAGGCCGTCATCAACCGAAACGAGCACGACGGCCACGTTCGCGTTCTTGAGTTCTGGACGCTCTGAAAGGGCAATGAGGGACGGCATCTCCATCATGCAAGGAGGGCACCAGGTCGCCCAGACATTGAGCAAGACCGGACGACCTTTGTAACTGGCGAGGTCGACCGGTGCACCGTCGGGATTCACGACCTTCCACGAGTACTGGGTCCTACCACCACCACCACCGGCATTGGTCCCGAGCATCTCTCGGTACAGGACAAAACCTCCGGCAAGAACCGCCAACGCCATCAAGAAGATCCGGAGGCGCTGAGTCGACTCAAGCTTTTGGGCCGAGGATGGCGATCCCGATTCGTCCGGCGTCATCTCAGGGGCCGTGGAAGAGTCTTTGGACATAGGGGCCCACCTTTCGGGAGTGAGAGAAGTGGCTTGCATTCAACCGAGTCGTCTCCGAGCCCTGTACGAATCGGACCGCTCTGTGGTTCGAATTGGGCCGATCCCTTATTCAGTTCCCCGGGTCGCGGCGACCGGGGCAAGCAAGTTGTCGACCGGAGCATAGTCGTCATTGAGGATGATTCCTCGCGATCGGACGCGGAGCGCATCTCGATGCTCAGGCGTGTAGGGATCAGGATGGAACGGCTCTCCCGACTGCTCGAATTGAGGGTCGCTCGAACGTTGTCCCAACTCATTCAGATCGATTGGCGATTCAGAGGCGACCACCACGAAGGTCTCTCGAAACCCGTTGCCGGGTGTGTCGGTGCCGAAGACCTCGACCTCGGGGAACGTCAGCCTGGCCGTCTCCGTCCAGGCCCCGAGGAAGGCCCCGAGGCTCCTCGCCTCCATCACTCCTTGGGCCGCGATTCGAGTGATCTGAGTCGCATCGCTCCCAACAGCGCGGGCGGCTTCGGCCACTTGCCGAGCCAGGTTGTCGAGTTCTCCCCGGATCGCCCTCTCCCCGAGGGCCTCGGCCACGGCGTTTGCATAGTCCTCTGAACCTCGGCGGACTCCGAGCTCTCTGAGCTTCCGGGAGATCGCTTCAGGCTGCCGGGCTTCGGCTCGCTGGGCTGAGGTCATCTTTCGCTGTTCGTCGGCCGGAGTCGAGAGGCGATGAGCCAGCAAGGCAGGACTTTCCTTCAGATCCGCCTCAACGGCTTGCAGCGCCGCATCGATCTGCTGGGCCAGTCCTTCGACGTCCGTGTTGGGGTTGATCGCTTCAAGGAGGTTGACAATCGTACGGGTTCCACCGAACCAGACCTCGACAATCGCCTCGGCAACCTCCTCGGACTGGCGAGTGACTCCAGCCGAGCGAAGTAACTCGACGGTCGCGGCGACCTTTTTCTGAGTTAACATAGCGGTCAGAGCATCCGCCGTGGCGTTCTGATCACGCTGCGCCTGGGCTCGGGCCAGGGTGTCGAGCGTGACCTCGGTCAGTTGGTCCGCATCTCCTCGGAACGGCGTTTCGAGTGCGGCGATGGGATCGCGTAGGGCCGCTTCAATGTCAGATCTGTTCCGGGATCCCACCCCCTGAAGTGCGTTCTCGACCGTCTCACCGATCAGGCCAAACCGACTCCCTAGCGGCTCCCCTCGCCATGCAGTCCGAATGGCTCGGGCTAGTACCTCGGCCGAGTCTTGCACGTTTCCGGCATTGCGGAATACAGCGGTGACCGCATCGATCTGTGCCTGCTCCAGCGCCCGCTCGGCGGCGATCTGGTCAGCCCGGTAGACATCAATGATATTGATCATGTATGCCCCGCGAGGGTCGAGCAACTCAGCGAGCAGATCGTTGAACTCACGGGTCGTCAGGTGCCAGGGAACCGAGAAGTCATTAAACGCGTCGCCAAAAATCAGGTCGTAGGGTTCAGCTCCTCCGAACCGCTCGACGAACTGACGAGCGTCTCCCCAGTGGGTTTCTATTGACGTGTCTTCGGGCAATCCCAAAGCCACATGATTGGCCCTGGTCACGGCTGGGTCGATCTCGGCTACATCGCAGTGGGCATTGGGGTAGAGATGCTGAAGGTACCTCGGAAACGTGTACGAGCCTCCCCCCAGGAAGAGTGCCCTTAGCGGTACCTGAGATGGATCATCCAGCCCAAGCCTGGCTGCTTTTGCCTCGGTAATTCGTCGCGCCACCTGAGCATAAATGAATTCATAATCATATTCAATATGCTCTGGATGGCCCAGGATAAAGTAACCGTGGATCAAATTATCCAGCACCAGGGTTCTTCGGATCGCCGTGGGAGCATCCCCAGAATCGCCGAGAACTTCCTCGGGGTCGCTGGGTATGGGCACCACCTCACTCTCGACCTTGATGTAGTAATAATTGCTCTCATCAAGGTACGCGATCCCGTTCTCAGCCGCGGGATCCCCCGAGACATTCCGAATGCCCCAGGCAACCCCCTGGCGCTGAAGCATCGGCATTGGGGCGAGTGCAATGAACGAGAGCCCGAGCGGGATCCCCGCCCAGGTGGCGTGGCCAATTCCTCCCAGCAATGTGGCAACCAGGGCCATCACCGTTGAGATGGCCAGGAGGACCCCCTTGGTGCCGAGCAAGTCGATCAGAAGAAATCCGGCCAGGAAGGTCCCCAGGATCGAGCCGACCATCCCCCAGGCATAGACCGATCCGATCGCCGTGCCGGTGCGGTTCGACCGCCTTAAGCGATCCACGGCCAGCTTTGTCACGACTGGGCTAACCGTTCCCATGGTAATCGACGGCAGGAAGAACATGACCGCAACGACGGTCAAGACGCGTAACGCCCAGGGCACGCCATCCATCGAAGACACATAGGTCAGCAACGACGATCCTGCCAACTCGGGACCGAAAAACGCCGGCGGCGTTTCCAAAAAGAGGATCACCAGAACCATGGCCGAGGCAATCAGGAAAAGCCAACTCGCCTGTTTTTCGCTCGAAACGGCGTCAGCCACCTTGCCTCCGATCAAGTTCCCGAGGCTCAAGCCACCGAGCATCACGCCGATGATGCTCGTCCATCCATAGACGCTCGATCCGAGATGCCGGGTTGTCATCCGACCGGCGACCATTTCCAGGCTCATGAACGCCAGGCTAATGAGGAATGCCAAAGCCGCCAGATCTCCCAGTCGAGTGGGACGGTCCGAAGACCTTGAATCGTCGATACTCGGTTCGCTCGTGGTCGAGATCGCAGGCAGGGTCCGTCGAACCGAGAGGATGCGGACCACTCCCACTCCTCCCGCAATCAAGGCCAGACCATGCCCAATGAGGACCAGGAGATTCGGAGCGATCGTCCTTGAAACCGATTCAAGCGAGGGAAGGGCGTCGTCAACCCTCTCGATCGAGCCGACCGCCAGACTCCCGGCCGCGAGCAAGGCGACGAGACCTCCCAGCGTTCCCTCCATCAAGCCAACGGCCGGAACCAGTAAGGCGGCGGCGACAACGGTCACGATCACCGAGGTCGGGAACTCGTAGATCAGGACGAACCCGGTCAGGAAGGTCCCGACGATCGAGCCGACCGCCCCCCAGAAGTAAACATCTCCGATCGCGCTTCCTGTTCGTTCGGCCTGATCGACTGCCACCTTGGCCACCACCGGGCCGATCAACCCAAGAACGGTAGCCGGAACCAGGAAGTTGAGTGTCACCACCACCAGTGTCCGAAAACTCCAGGGCATCACCTCCAGACCAGGTGTTCGGCCGACGATCGAGTTCATCCACAAAGTCCAAAGGGTCAACACCGCTCCGATCGCGAACAATGGCCCTACGATGTGTCGGACCGCGGTCTGGTCGGCCAGTCGTCCACCGAGGAAGTTTCCCAGGCAAATCCCACCCAGGATTACCCCGATGACGCTCGTCCAGACATGGAGCGACGCTCCGACATGCCGCGCCACCAGCCGGGCGGCGACAAGCTCCAGCGACATGATGCAGAGACTGGCGAAGAACGCCAGAGCATACGGAAGAAAGCGAGCCAGCGGTCGGCCGGTCATCGACATCGGGCGGGGCTCCGGTCGGAATTCGGGCAGGGCAGGGAAGGTGCACTAAAGGAATCGGGGCGACCTTCCCAGGATATGCAACCACGAGTCGGTCAAACAACCGACCCCTCCGGAGCAACCCCTCATTCTTTTTTCGGGCCAAGCCGTTGCTCTTGACCGAGATCCGGGGAAAATACTCTTTACTCAACCTCTGGACCAATCGGCCTGGCCCTCCACGCGATCTCGCATCGACTCGGCCGATCGGTTCCCTCGATCGCTCAACGCCGCTTACCTACGGCGTGAGGTCGTTCGATCCCCCCTTTGCGTCGGGCCGGTTGTCGCCCCGACCGCTTCCGAACCACGCCGTGATCCAGGTCGAAGATGATCCTTTGCGTTACCTTGAATCCCTGCCTGGACAAGACCCTAAACGTTCCCTCCTGGAGGCCCGGAGATTCGGTTCGTGGCCTGTCCATGTCGGAGGTCGTCGGAGGCAAGGGAAACAATGTCGCCCGGGCGTTGAAGCGACTTGGTCGCGAGACCAGACCAGTCACCTTTCTGGGAGGACCGGTCGGAGACCGCTGCGCCGCCTTGCTGCGAGACTCCGAAGGATTCGATCCTCTGATCGTTCCATGTCAGGCCCCGACTCGGACAATCCTCACGGTCCGAACCGAGGGATCGTCTGAGCAAACCGCCTTTTTCGATCCTGATCCCGAGATCCAGACCGAGGAAGCCGACGAACTGCTCCAAGCCGTCGATCAGGCCATCTCGGCCGGAAGCATTGAGGCAGTCACCCTCTCTGGCTCTAGCCCTTCAGAAGCCACGCACGGGCTGTATCTCGATCTGATTTCGATGGCCCGGATGCGTCGTCTTCCCGTTTTCCTTGACACCTACGGCCCACCGCTCGAAACCATCTGGGGATTCTGGCCCGACGTCATCCAGCTCAACCGCCGGGAGTTGAGTCAGCATCTGAAACGCGACTCCCTTACCGACCAAGAGATCTTCGCCACGCTCGGTACCTGGGCCTGTCATGGCGTTCGCATTGCCGTAGTCACCGACGGTCCCGAAGCGGTTTTGATTCAGGCCGAAGGCCAGTTCTATCGGGCCTATCCTCCAGAGATCGAGGTCGTCAACCCGATCGGATCGGGCGATTGCCTGCTGGCGGGAATGGTCGAGAGCTGGCTCGCCGGACTCGATCTTGAGACAATCCTTCGCCGATCAATCTCCTGCGCCGTGGCCAATGCCTTGGTCTGGGATGCTGGAGCTATTGATCCCGAGGAAGTTGCTCGTATCGAGCAAGAGATCGAGCTGGAACCCGTCACTGATCTTGGTGACACTTCTGGAGAACGCCCGGGAGACGCCCAGGGGTTTCTCCGCGTCGGGGTTTATGGTCGGTCCACCAGTAAATTCGGTCGAAAATGAGGACGCGGGTTGTTGCTGATTGATGAACACCCGGTTTGAGAATGAGGTGGTCGAGAGGCGATTGAGAACGACCCTGGATACCCCAGCGACGCGAGACCGTCTCAAAGCAAGTGTCGAGCTTTGACGTCGAGGTACGTGTTGATCAAGGGAGCGGTCAGATCCTCGGGAAGCACGTCGAGGGCAAGTGCTCCTCGCTGTCGGATTGCGCTGATCACCCGTTCTCGCCAGTTGAGCATCGCTGCGGCGGCAGCCGGAGCGTACAGCCGATGCTCAGTCACTTGCACTGGGTCTTCGAAAGGATCAAGGCCGGCATCGGCCAAGGAAAATAAATCCGCATCGCGAAGAAAAACCCCGAGCGGAAGGTGCCGGCCTACGATGTTCCCAAGATGATCGAGGACCTGACGCCCCCCGACCTCGTCGATAACGTTGGTGATCAGCACCACCAGAGATCGTTTTCGGCATCGACGTTCCAGATCCACAAATGTGCGGTCGTGGCGCGATTCAACGAGCATTGGGAAGAGGTTGTGGACTGCGTGGACCAGCCGCTCGATTCGCTTGGGTCCACTCGAGGGAGGCACATAGGCCCGGACCCGGTCGGCATAAACCATCAATCCCACTTGATCGCCACGGACCAGGGCAACATGAGCGAGCATGAGCATTGCGTTAAACGCATGATCGAGCGGAGAAAGGCCACCGCCGGTATCACCGGCCATCATTCGGCCGCTGTCGATGAGAAAAATCACCCGCTGGCTCTGGTTGACCTGATAATCCCGCACTGTCACCTTCCGACGTCGGGCGGTGGCTCGCCAGTCGATCCGACGAGGCTCGTCGCCGTCCGCATAGTCGCGGAGTCGCTCAAATTCATTGTCGGTGCCGGCGCGTCGTGATCTCCGAAGCCCCATCACACTGAGTCGATCTCTCCGCGCGAGCAACGTGTAGCGATCGATCTGACGGACATCGGGATAGACTCGCACGCCTGTCTCAAGAGTGAGGCGTCTCGACCGTTGCCAAAGCCCCCAGCGACTGAACTCGAGGGCATACACCCTCCGCAGCGCGAAGGCCCCTCGCTGACCTGGGGTCATCTGGTACTCCAGGGTGGCGAGTCCCCGGGCTGGAAGGGAAACGAGGAACTCGTCGGGGGCTGCCTTGAAGGAATCGGGAACGTCGTCCCTGATTCTGACCCGTCTCGAGCGACGTGCCTCATTGGTGATGGTTAACTCAACCGGGTGGGGCTCGCCAATCGAAGCCGTGATCCCGCACCGTCTCGCGGCACGCATCTGGAGTGATGCAAGCAAGCTGGTCATGTCAATGAGAGCGATCACAAGAACGATCGCATCCAGGCTCAGAAGTGCCGCCCAAAGCACCCTCGACCCTGGAAGCAGCAAGGTCAGAGACAACAGGCTCGGAACCAGGAAGATCAGTGCAAGGTTCCGGGTCGGCCAGATCATGCAACTTGTCCTTCGCGACCAGGCGATTCGAGTCTTCGCGGAATCGAAGTGAACTGAGTGTATCCTCTCGGGAAAACCGCTCCAAGCAGGCCGCTCTGTGAGCCTTCATCCCACCCAGAGCCGTTGAGAGCGAACTGAAGTCAGGGAAAGACCCGGTTTTCCCTGCGAAGAAAAACTCAGTCAATCAATCTGGATTTCGGAATTGACTGCCCCTGCTCATGTCCTATGGTCCTCATTGAGAGCGTGAGACGGACATGCTGCACGACGGCGTCCAGCACAGGGACCGGGTCTCCGAACGATCGCCACAGCTCAAGGACTTCACCATGTCGACCCGCTCCGCACGTCGGGAGGTTATCTCTCGGACCCCGCTTCAAATCTACTTGCAGGACATCAATCAAACCGCGTTATTGACGGCTGACCAGGAACGTTCGCTCGCGCTTCGGATTGCCGAGGGAGATCGGGAAGCCCGCGAGCACATGGTCAAGGCCAATCTTCGGTTGGTGGTCAACATTGCCCGTGGATATCTTGGCAAAGGGCTGAGTCTCGAGGATCTGATCGAGGAGGGAAACCTCGGGCTGCTCCGCGCAGTGGAGGGGTTTGACTGCTCAATGGATACCCGATTCAGCACCTACGCCAGCTACTGGATCAAGCAATCGATCCGACGCGCGGTGATGAATAACGGAAAGCCGATCCGGCTTCCAGCATACATGGTCAATCTTCTGGCCAAATGGCGACGGGCCTCGATGGACCTTGGAGATCGCATGGGTCGCATCCCCACTCCCGATGAGGTGGGGACAGAGCTGAAACTGACGAACAAGAAATTAAATATCGTCAAGAAAGCCTTGCATGCCAACAGTTTGACTCCCCAGCCGGAAGCCGCGGGAGATGATGGCTTTGCGATTGACAGTGTGTTGACCGACGATCGCGCCCGAGCTCCAGAAGACCTGTTGATCGAGGCGGACGATCTGGAACGCACGCTCAACGGGATCGAGCAACTCGACGATCGCGAACGCACGGTCCTTCGAATGCGATTCGGTCTTGATCCCTACCTGCCGATGACGCTCCGAGAGGTGGGAGAATCTCTCAAACTTACGAGGGAGCGCGTCCGTCAACTCGAGGCTCAGGCCCTCGCCAAGCTGAGCATCGCGTTGGGAGGGGCGGATCGACATCAGCATCTCCGCCGTTAACTCAGCGTTTGTGTGTGTATGATGCATGCTCTGCGGGCTGGGGCCTTCCAATCGATCAGGCCCCGGCATCCTACTTGAATCGATGATCTCCGACACTGAATGCAATGTTCTGCGCTATTGTCACTTCAGTAGAGATTCAGCACCAATCTTGCAACCTCCCTCCATGCACTGCTGAATCATTCAAAATCAGGGAGATTCCGCAAGACGCTCTCGCTTCCTTGATCTTCTGACGATATACTGAGCCTATTCGACATCTCGCGAATACGCTTTGCCCTTTCCACAGTGCTGGCTCTATAACGCGGTGATGTTCTGGAAATTTCCTGAGTTGTTGTGACAACATTCCTGGGAGATGAAGCCATTCTTGGGGCGGTAGCTCAATTGGGAGAGCGCAGCGTTCGCAATGCTGAGGTTGAGGGTTCGATCCCCTTCCGCTCCACTAACCCTTGAAACGACTTAGGGCGAGAGTAAGATACACCCGGCGGCCACTGGCAGAGTTTGGTGGCAGAGTTACCGGGTGGATCCATGCCGAGGAAGCATCCCCAGCCGTTCTGGCGCGAGGCCCGTCAGTGCTGGTTCGTCCAGATCCGGAAGCGCCAAATCCGCCTCTCCCCCGACAAGGATGAGGCCTTCCGGCTCTATCACGAGCTGATGGCCCGGCCGCCGGAGGCGCGGGCCCCGGAGCCGCCGCCTTCGGCGCTGACCGTCGTCGAGCTGATTGACCTGTTCCTCGAATGGGCGTCGCGGAACCGCGAGCGGCTGACCTACGAGGCCTACCGGCGACGGCTGCAGGCGCTGGTCGACGCCATCCCGGCCATGCTGCCGGCCGGAGAGCTGAAGCCCTACCACGTCACCCGCGTCATGGACGCGAAGCCGTGGAACGCCAACACGCGCAACGACTTCGCCGTCGCCGTGCAGCGGGCCTACAACTGGGCGGTCCGGCAGGGCCTGATTCCCCGCAACCCGGTTGCGCACGTCGAGAAGCCGGGCCGCGAGGCGAGGGAGCTCGCCATCGGCCCAAAGGATTATGCCGAGGTGATGGCGGCGGTCGCCGAGCCGCATTTCCGGACGCTGCTGGAGCTGGCGTGGGAGACCGGTGCCCGGGTCCAGGAGCTGCGCAAGATCGAGGCCCGGTACTGCGACCTCGCCAGCAACCGGATCGTCTTCCCGCCGAGGGAGGCGAAGGGTCGGCGGCATCACCGGGTCATCTATCTCGGCACCGCCCGGGCGCGTGAGATCGTGGCGGAGCTGTGCGAGCGGCACCCGGCCGGCCCGATCCTGCTCAATTCGAAGGGGAGGCCCTGGACCAAGGACGCTATCAACTGCGCCTTCTGCCGCTTGCAGAAGAAGATCGGCCGGAAGCTGCACCTCGGGGCGTGGCGCAAGGGCTTCGCCACCGAGGCGCTCAAGAACGGCGTGGACGTGCACACCACGGCCCACCTGCTCGGGCACAGCGACTCGGCCATGCTGTCGCGGGTCTATGCCCGGGTCCAGGCCGACCCGGAATTCATGGCGCGGGCGGCCCGGCGGGCGCGGGGCACTACTCCGGAAGCCTGACGTGCCTGAGCACCGGCCTGCGGGCGACGGACGGCGCGGCTTCCCTGCCGCGCTCGGCTCCCTCGAGGAATTCGGCGATGTGCTCCTCCGAGATGCGGATGGCACCGCCGATGCGGTAGTGCTTCAGCGAGCCGGAGGCGACCAGCGCGTAGCAGGTCGATCGGCTGATCTCCAGCCGGCTCGCGGCCTCGCGCACCGTCATCACAGGTCATCCATCGGGTTGTGCTTCGGCCCGAACATGGTTTCGTTCGCGCCCTGCCGGCTCACGCACTTCACCAGCAGGTACACGAGCAGCAGCGTGCCGATGAGCTCGATCATGGTGCCTCCCCGGATAATCCGACGAAACGAGCGCCGGCAGGGGCGGCGGCGCAGAAGGGAATGGTGCGTCTCACGGTTCGATCTCCCTTCCGGGTTCCGGTGCGTGGTTCGCTGCGGCTTCCATCGCGGCATGAAGCGGGTCGGTGCCAGTGGCACCCCAGGAGCGGGATCGTTCCAGTGCCCCGATGTCGCGTTCCCTCGCGGCGGCGTAGTCCTGGCGCCATTCGGCGAAGAGCGCCTTCTCTTCTCCAGGAGTGAGCTGGCGTTCGTCGTCGGGAGGCGAATCGGGCGATGCCATTCCGGGAGCCGGACGGGCTCGCGGCCAGCTCGCTTCGATCTCGCCCAGGGCGGTTTCGAGTTCCGGATCGAGGCCGGGCGCACCAATCTCCGCAAACCGACTGCCCTCGTAGCGGTACGGCGTGCCGCACGGATCGACGATCACGTCGCCGGGCCCGGTGCCGCGATAGGGCGCGTCGAGCGATTTGCGCACGCCCTCATTCTCGGAATACGACGGGTAGCCGCCGCCCGGCTCTGGCAGCCCGGCGGTCTTCCCCGCCGCCTCGCGCAGGCTGTTCGCCCGCACGTCGGCGAAGCGTGTGTAATCCTCCGGAAAGTGCGACGCGCCGGGATCGTTTGCGTGCCACACCTGATACGTCTTCTGCCCGGCCTTCGGCGGCCCGGGCTGTTTGATCGCGCCCATGGTCACGGTTTCTCCCGGTTAACGTCGGATTCGGCAGGCGGGATGCACGGCTCCCGCCGCATGGCGAAGTAATTGCGGAATTCATGGCGGGCGGCCTGCGCCACGTAAAGCTTCATGCGTTCGATGAACGCTTCCATCGTCTCACCCGGCTCGCAGAACTCATCCCCGAGCGTCCGGGCGGCGACGGATCCGACGCGCCCGGCGGCCTCGATGGCGAACGGGTCGAGCTCGCACGGCGGGCAACGTTCCTCCTCAGCGTCCAGGAACCCGTAAACGGCCTGCCTCGCTTCCTGCACCTCATCCCAGAGGATGTGCGCGCCGGTTCGCGCCTGCGCCCGGTCGTAACGCTCGCGGGAGCAGTAATATCGCCAGAGGTGCGGGAATGCCCGCAGGCGGAACATCTCCGGCAGCGCCTCCGGCTCGGTCGGCTTGTCGGCGTTCATTCAATGCTCCTCAGTAATCGATGCCGAACCGGGCCAGCTCCTCCGACGCCGGGTCGAAGCGCCGCTCGGTCAGTTTCTCCAGCAGCATGCGGATTTTGTCGCGCTCCCGCCGTTCGAGTTCCGCATACCGCGCCGCATGCTGGGCACGGCGGACCCCCGCCATGTTCCGATGCAGCTCGGCACGCCGGGCGGCGTATTTGGCGATGAGCGCGGACGCCTCGTCGATTTCCTCGTCCGCCAGCGGCCTGCCCGGTGCGCCGATGGGGGTATCGCCCCCGGCGCAACCGGCCAGCAGCAGCAGGATGATGGGGAGCTTCCTCATGGTCGCGTCTCCCGGTTGTAGAAGCGCTCCGCGTTCTGCGCGAAGCCGTCGGATTCGAGCACGGCGCGGGCGGCCATGTAGAACTCGTTACAAGCGACGGCGATCTCCTCCTGCCTGAGAAGCGGGCGGATGATTTCGGTGCACGCCTGTGCGATCCGGATCGCCTTGTCGTGAATCGCGGGATTAGCCGCCTCTGACTGAATGAACGGCATATCAAAACCTCCTCAGCCTGAGATATTTCCCGCAGAGCATGGTCAGTCGCAGCGCGACACGGACGATCCTGGAGCGCATCTCACCTCCGTTCTCTTCGCGGCCTCACGAACGAGCATCACCCCGGCGAACAGCGAGAGCCCGCCCCACGTCATCGCGCCCCAGCGATGGTCGAGCGCCAGCAGGCAGGCTCCCAGCGCCAGCACCCCGTTCGACGGCTGGCAGTATTTCCCCAGCCGCCTCGATAGCCTCCGCATCTTCCGCCTCCCGGATCGCCTGTTTGAATTGCCCGGTTGCCCACGCGAGCAGGAACACGGCAAGGATGTAAGCGCAGGCCGGTGGCCATCCGAGCAGCAGCACCGCCAGCAGGACGCCAGCGGTGCCGCGCCCGGCGTGCGACGACAAGAACCGCGTCATCGCCTGCCTCCGAACATGAACTGGTTCATCCGCTGCCTGCCCTCACGTTCACGCTCCTTCCTCCGCTCCAGCGCCGCCTGGCGGCTCCGATGGATTTCCTCCTGCTTCATCGCCTCCGCCTGTTCCGGCGTGGGCGGGCCGACGAACGGGATCTCCGGCTTAGGCGGCGTGATGCCGGTGAACCCGGCCACGTAGCCGCTGATCGCCTGCCTGCGCCTGCTGCCCTTCATCAGGGCCGCGTCATAGGGCGACATATCCGGCGGGGGGCCGCCGTTCTGGAGGAACTGATACATCCCCGCGCCCATCTTCGCCTCGGGCGACATCTGGGCACCGGCCATCGCGGCAATGGCTTCCTGCGACATCGGCTGTGGAGGTGCGCCGGGGTGAGATGGCAGCACGGGCAGGGAAGGCTGAGCGGTCACAGGCTGAGAGGGATGCTGCATCGCCAGCCGCGCCGCGATGCCATCCACGCTGCTCTTGAGCTCTTCCTTCGCCTCCGTCACCTCCGTTTTGACTTCCTCCGCCTTCTGCCTCGCCGGGTCGATGACCTTGTCGGCCACGGCCTGCCCGGCCTTCTCCTTCGCCGCCAGCACCTTCCCCGCGATGCCGCCCGGCGCTTGCTCCCCCTCCGCCGTGCCGATGACGGTGGAGATGTGCTTCTTCATGGATTCGGACGCCTCCGGCGGGCCGTTCACGGCGACGATCACCGAGGCGATCCACACGATGATGGCGCGGATCCAGCCGAGGCTGCTCATCACGCTGACGAGCACCGTGGCCAGGAACGTCATGAAGAGCCTGCCGGACAGCACCGAGAGGAACCGCTTCAGCAACGGCGGCCTGGGTGCGGCCCCGTACAGGCCCAAATCATCGAGGTCGCGGGCATGATTTTCGAACATGGCACGGTCTCCGTGGTAAGGCGCATCCGTGCGCGGTTCGCTCCTGCCGGCGGCCACATGGCCGCCGGGAATGGGTTCTCAACGCTCCGGTTCCTGCTCCATCTGCTTGTCAGTCTCGCGTTCCTGCGAGACGCTGGCCGCCTCCTTCGCGGCCTGCAGCGGGTCGGGCCCAAGCTGCTCCTGTTGCTGCGGCTGCCGCTCCATGGCCTGATCGGCCTTCGCCTCCGTGCGCTGCTCCGGCTGCCCTGGTTTCGCCATCTCGTTCCTCCCGTGGATGCCGTATTCGCCGTAGGGTGTCTGGTGGTGCTTGTCCTGATAGACTTCGAGCTGCGTGGGGTTGGCGATCGAGCCGGGCTCGGAGACGCCCGGCAGCTGCTGGTTCGGGAACGCGGGAATCAGGTTGTTCTGCAGGTCCTTGAGCCCCTGACGCCAGGCGGCCCAGAGCACCGCGCCGGTGTTGGGCGACTGCTCGCCCGCCTTTTTCAAATGCTCGTCGATCATGACCCCGAGGTTTGGTTGTCGGGCCATGGAAATGATTCCTCCTTCATGGTTGCGGGAAACTGGTGCTTGCCCGGATGCGTCACCGGCGACGCATCAGAAGAGCGTGATTTGCACGGGCCGCGGTTCCGGCTTCGGGGCGAACAGGTCCGGCCGGTTCCTGGCCTCCTCGATCCGGCGGCACATCAGGTCGAACCAGCGCGGGTCGCGCTCGATGCCAATGAACCGCCGCCCGAGGCGGATGCACGCGACGCCGGTGGTGCCCGATCCGGCGAAGGGGTCGAGCACCGTTTCTCCCGGATCGCTGAACTGCTTCACCCAGTCGCTGATCAGCCTGAGCGGCTTCTGCGTCGGGTGCTCGCCCTGCTCGATGTTGCATTGCCAGACGGCGTGATGGCCGCCGCCGTTCCAGCGCTTCCTCCCCTCGCGGTGGAGGATGGCGACGGCTTCCCAGCCGGTGCCCGGCCGGTCCCCCGTGAATTGCGGCGCGCCGTTCGGCTTAACCCAGACGCCGAGCCGGACGAGCGGCAGGTCGCTCGCCTCCAGCCGCGCCGCGTGCTGCCAGGCGCAGGTCATGACCACCCAGCGCCGTGCGACCGAGACGAAGCGCCGCGTGCAGGCCATGAATTCCTCCGGGGTGATGCTGTCGAAGCAAATCGGCCGGTCGGCCAGGTCTTTCAGCGTCCGCGCCCCCCGGTGCGTGGCCTCGCCATACGGAGGGTCGGTGATGATGACATCGGCCGCGACGGAGCCCAGCAGGTCGCGGCAATCGGCCCGGTACAGGGTGCAGCTGCCAATCTCGACACGGGTGGTCATGGGGCTCGGGCTGTCCTGCACTCAGAAGGTGTTTATCCGTGGTTGTCTCTTCCCGGCCTCTCAGCGCGGTCAGCGCCGCCAGCTCCGGAAATCCTCGCGGAAAATCTGAGCTTCCGACTGGGCGTCGTAGGCGTTCTGGGCCATGCGCACCTGCCGCAGGTGGATGAGCCCGATGTGGAGGGTGCCCGCCACCGTGACGAGGAGCAGGTAGATGCCGAAATTGGCGCTCAGCGGCATCAGGGCCGCCGAGAGGGCAAGGCTGCATACCGCCTCCCCGGCCCAGAACGCGTCGCCGAGGAACGAAAACCACGAGCGGCCGATATACTGCGAGTGCCGCCGGGTGAGATTGATCTGCGTGCATGCGCCCTGGAACATCATCAGGCCGAGCTGGGCCAGCCAGAGACGGTAGCCCCAGGTGTCGGGCGGCATGGCGGTTCGCTGCCCGGTCAGCTCGATGAAGAGCGGGAACCCGCCGACGGCCGTGATGGCCGCGCCGGGCCCGATATAGCGGCGGCCGAACGTGCCGGGCACGCGCCAGAGGAGCTCGTGCTGCACGGCGAACCAGTGGATCACGCCGGCGAGGATGCCGAGCGTACCGACCGCGCCCTTGTAGGGGTTGGGCGGCGTCATGCCGTCCTTGTAGGGGGATTCCATCAGCGCTTCTCCTTCAGATCGAGGAAGCGGTAGCGTCCGCCCGACATCAGGACACACTGCCCCACGTCGAACCGGGCGAATTCCTCGGGACGAATGATTGGTTGATATTGTTCCGAATAGCCGTAGCCCTGGGCGCATCCGAGCACGTCGTCGAGCGAGCTGATTTCCTTCGGCTGCTCCGGCCTCGGCTGGGCGGACATCATGAAATCCCGCTCCATGCCGATGAGCTTCGAGACATATTCGTTGGTCTTCGGCTCGTTGTTGCCGAAGGCGATCAGCGTGCGATGCTGGCTCGCGAACGCCTGCGCCTCGCGTTCGGCCTTCATGTCGCCTCCGAGGGCCGATTCCAGGACCTCGAGCCCCTGGACGGCGTCGATGTGAGAAAGCATGTGAGAACGTGCAACCGTGGCGACGTTCCAGTCCCAGTCGGGAATCAGGAACTGGGCCGCCTCATCCCTGCAGATGATCAGCGGCCTGCTGACGGTGCTGGCATCCCTCCTGAGCGCGTACATCTGGAAGAGCATGATGAAGGCGGCATTCACCACCTTCCCGGCGACGTCGTGGGTCAGCACCGGCGCGTCGATGGGCATGACCCAGCCCTCGCGCTCGGCGCGGGCGAAGTCGAGCGTGGTCTCGGTGCAGAACAGGTCGTGGAAATCGACGAGCAGCCTGCCCGTCAGTCCCGAATTCATGCTCAGGACCGCTCCGCGGCCCTTCGATCCGACGGTGGCCAGCTCCCTGAGGAAGAAATCGACGACGCGTTCGTATCGCCGCTCGGTCCTCGGGTCGCGGGTGCCGGCGTCGAACTCGCGTTTCCGGAGCCGGGACGCGGCCTCGAGCATCTGGCCGCATTTCGACGCCTTGTACGCGTCGGAGTTGATCTCTTCCCGGCTGGCGGGCGAGGTGGCGAGCGCGTCGTAGGCGTCCTTCAGCGTGCCGGTGCCGTAGGCAAGCCTCGGCAAATCGAGGCTGCAGTTGGTGCCCTGCTCGAACAGATTCGCCCAGTAGGCCTCGTCACCCCGGGAGCCGTCCTGCCGGACACTGATCTCGTTGAGCCGCATCAGGAAGCGGGTGGCCTGGGCGGTCGAGCCGCCCGGCATGGTCATCAGGTAGTCGGCGAGATTGACCCTGAGCGGCCCGTCCGGCGTGATGGGGTGGTAACGATCGAGTGCCCCGGCCCGCTCGCAGATGCGGCGGATCTGGGCAGCCTCCGTGAATTTCGCGCAGGCGACGATGATGCAGCAGCCCAGCCGGATGAGCGCCTCGATGATCCTGTACATCGTGTGCGACTTCCCCGAGCCGGTGCCGCCCGTGAAGAGAAGGTGCCGGGTCAGGGCGTCGGTATCGAGCGGAACCGGCCCGATGGACGGACCGGGAGCGCGACGGCGAGTGAGCATGGCCGTTGAACCTCGCATTCGTTGGGATGGAAGAGCGTGATCAGCCTGGCAGGTACTGCCAGCCCTCCGGCGGCGTATCCGGGAAGCGCCTGAGCCGGTCAATCAGCGCTTTCAGATCCTCGATCAGCGCGCCGGCGTTATCGTCCTTCAGCGACTGGACGACGAGCTTCCTGCGGCCGACGGTGAAGCTGACCTGCTTCGCCCTCTTCTCCTTGTCGCCCTTCATACGCTTGATGAAGAGAACCAGCTCGTCGCGCTTTCTCGGTTTCCCGTCCGGACCGGGGGTGGTGGCGAAGCTGATGGCTTTAGCCTTCTGCTCGCCGCACAGCGGCGCGATAACGGAGAGCGAAGAGTGGCAAACACCCTTCTCCAGAAGCGCCTTCCTTTCATCCTCAGGAAAGAGCGAAAGGCTGAGCGCCCGGCTGATCGTAGCCTCGGAACGGTCGAGAAGCCTCGCCGCCTCTGCCTGCGTCATGCCTTCGTCCAGCAAGGCCGCAGCATCTTCGGCGATCTGATCGAGGGTGAGCTTCTTCTTCAGGTCGCTCGTATGCTTGATGCGAAGCGCCTCGGACCGGGAGACCGGCTTGTCGAGCACCAGAGCCATGAACTCCCTGTCGCGGGACAGGCACCAGGCGAGCCTCCGGTTGCCGTCGAGGCAGAGCAGCGGTTTTCCCGGATTGGGATTCGGGCAAACCATCCCGGGAAATGTCTGTCCGTTTGTGTCGAGCGACGGGGCGATATCGGAGAAATCCCTCTCACGGCCGTTGTTCTCGGCGAGGAAATCGACGTCCCGGGGGGGTATGGCCCGGACGGGTAGCACGTCTCCTGGCATCGCATCCTCCATCCACGGAAAGGCTGAAAATCGTCCGCCAGCGCCCCGACTGGCATTGCCATCCTGTGTACGCCTGTTACACTATAGGAGTGCAGCTACCATAGGAGCGACACTCCTATAGTAGCGTCACTCCTAGGCGGTGCAAGCCGTCGGCACGGTTTTTGCGCAGGTTCTTTCACGGGGGTGTTTCACCGACATGGAGGCCGACACCAGAAAAATGCTGGCCCGGCTCGGAACGCTGAATAAAGACGAGCTGGGCACAGTTCTGAAAATGCTGGAAACTGTTATTGGTGAAATGATCGAAATGCGTGCCGCTCTCGTCGAGGCGAGGACCGGGCATGCGGATAACAGCAAGCCCAAAAAAACACGGAACAACTTCCGGCAATTTCACACGGGAATCCGGCTGTTACGTCATGTTGTATCAGATATTGATGTGGCTCTTGTTGAGTACCGGACGAACCGCGACCTTGAGCGCCGCGTCAAACACTCGGGAGATTCCGGTTTTGCAGAAAAGAAGAAAATCGTCGGGGTGATAGGCAGAGCATTAGAATCCGCCGGGGCACATCTCCTTAACCCAAGCACAGGAGAGCCCGCAAACATCTATGCAAACGCAAGCCCTGATGGCAAAGGCAGATACCTCTACGAAGATAAAAAAACAAAGAAGCGATCAAATTCCAGTGATACTATTCTGAAGCTATTGCCCCTGCATTTTGCTACGATTGTTCCCGGCGATGCTGATGAGGACGACGACGAGGACGGAGTGCCAGAAAGCAAGGGCAGCATAAATGAATAGAATGTCAGCTGTTGTTTCTCGCTGACGTTGCACTGGCAGCCTGTCGTGGTGGTATCGGTACAGCTTCCGGCTACGGCCGCAGATATTGATACAGCGTCTCCCTGCTGATGCCGTATTCCCGGGCGAGCGCCGTCTTCTTCTCGTCGCCTGCAGCCCGGCGGCGCAGTTCAGCCACCTTCTCCTCCGTGAGTGCCTTGCCCCTGCCCCGATAGACGCCTTTCTGTCTGGCGATCGCAATGCCTTCCCGCTGCCGCTCGCGGATCAGGTCACGCTCGAACTGGGCGACGGCACCGAGCACCGAGAGCATCAGGTCGTTCATCGGCGAGGCCTCGCCGGTGAAGCTGAGATTCTCCTTGATGAAGCGCACCCTGACCCCCCGCCTCGTCTGCTCCTGGACGATGCGGCGCAAATCATCGACGTTGCGGGCGAGCCGGTCCATCGAATGCACGACGATGGTATCGCCCTCGCGCACGTAAGCGAGCAGCGCCTCCAGCTCCGGCCGCTTCGCGTCCTTGCCCGATGCCTTGTCGGTGAAAACCCGATCGACGGTGACGCCCTCCAGCTGGCGCTCCGTGCTCTGGGTAAGGCTGCTTACCCTGATATATCCGACCTGTTGCCCGCTTCCTGCCATGAGACCCTCCTGAATTGTCAGGAAAGGTCTAAGACCCTCCGGCGCTTCTGTCAAGTTATTATAATTGCAACCCTATCCTGACAGGTTTCGCCGAAAGCTCCTGACGTCAGGTTAGGGTGTACCCTATCCGGACAGGCCGAAGGTATTCATTATGGTTGCGCACGAACCGGACTTAGTTTATATTAGTCACAACTAAGCTAAGGCGGACTAAGACTATGACTCTATCGAACATCCACGAGGCGAAGACGCAGCTTTCGCAACTGATCAACAGGGCCCTTGCAGGCGAGGAAGTCGTCATTGCCCGGGCAGGAGAGCCGCTGGTGCGGCTGATGCCGGTCTATCCGGACACAAGGCCGCGTCAGGGCGGGCAGCTTCAGGGCAGGATCCGCATGAGCGACGACTTCGATGTCTTCGGCGAGAAGCTCGAGGAAATGCTCTCCGCCGGGGAGGGTGCTTGAAGCTGCTGCTCGACACCCGTGCCCTGCTGACCTGGCTCGATGATCCGGCGCTGATGCAGGATGAGGCCCGGCTCGCAATCGCCAACGGACGGAACACGGTCTACGCGAGTGCGGTATCAATGCAGGAGATTGCCCTGAAGGCATCGCTTGGCCTGCTCGATGCGCCGGAGGATCTGGCAGGAAGCCTTGAAGCATGCCGGTTTACCGGGCTGCCGCTGACGGTGGCCCATGCCGCCGCTATCCGGTCGCTGCCGCCGATTCACCACGATCCATTCGACCGGGCGCTCATCGCCCAGGCGAAGGCCGAAGGGCTGACGATTGTCACCTCCGATGCAACCATTTGCCGGTACGACGTGCCGGTACTTGCGGCCTGAACGGACGAGGGAAGGGAGACCTGCCATGAACGTCTTTGCTGCAACCCTGGAGGCCTGCGACCCGGCGAGGGGGCATTACCGGGCCTACCGGCTAGAAGCGGGAACCGACCTTTTCGGGGCATGGCTGGTCGACGTGACCTATGGCCGGATCGGGGCGAGGGGGCGCACCATCCGCTATCTGGCCCGTGATGAAGCAGAAGCAAAGAAGCTGGTCAGGCAGAGCCTCCGTCGGCGCGGCACCGCTCGGAAGCGTATCGGCGTTGGATACGAGCTACGAGAGTTGGTGGATCCGGGCGAATGGCTCGAATGCTTCGACAGCGAATTCCGGGAGGGCTGAACGACGAGGCCAACGAAATCCCATGAAGGATGGTCCTCACTATCGCTATGAACGAAGGCCCATCTCACAGGCTCTGCGGGCAGGAGCTCTTACGCGAACGTGAAGTCGGCGCTGGTCAGATTCCCCAGAGTGACGTTGCTGAGCGTCAGCGTATCGCCATTGCCGAAGTCAATGACGGTATCGCTGCCGACCTGCGAGGCAAGGGACATAACGCTGCTGAAAGAGCTGACGCCGGAAAAGCCGGAGAGCTCAATCGTGTCATCCGTGCCACCAGCTAGGAAATCGGTGATGACGTCCTGGTCGTGGCCTGAGTGGAAGACGAAGAGGTCGTCGCCCTGCCCGCCGATCAGGGTGTCATTACCAGCCATGCCGTTCAAGGTGTCCTGGGAATTCCCGGCATAATCACCACGCAAGGTCTGATCCGCTGCATCGCCAATCAGCACATCGTCGAATAAGGTTCCGCTAAATTTTTCAATGGAGATAAACGTGTCGCCATACGCGAATCCGGTATAATAGCCCGTGGTGAGGTTGATAGTGATACCTTCCGGCGCATCCTCGTAGAGCGACCAGTCGAGCCCGTCACCACCATCCAGCGTGTCGAAACCGCTTCCGCCGTAGAGCACGTCATTGCCGCCCATGCCATAGAGCGTGTCGTAGCCATTGCCGCCACTTAGCGTATTGCTGCTTGCGTTACCAGTGATCGTATCTGAAGCGTGACTGCCGGTGACATGCTCAATATTCACAAAGGTGTCACCAATGGCCTCACTGTCAGATGGGCCGGTGCCTGTTCCAGCGGTCAGATCCACGATCACAGCCACTCCGGAGTTTTCATAATACACGGTGTCCTGGCCTGAGCCTCCGTCAAAATGATCGGCTCCAAAGCCACCGGTAAACTTATCGGTTCCGGCATTGCCGTAGAAACTATCGTTGCCGCTGCCACCAAGCCAGAAATCATCGAAGGTGCCACCACCGATGAAGGTGTCTGCGTAAATGCTGCCGTAGAAACCTTCGAACCCGGTGAACGTGTCACCTGCCGCATCGCCAGTATGCACGCCGGTTGAGAAGTCAAGGGTTACGCCTGTCAGGGCATCGCCATAGGAAGCGAAATCAAACCCGCTTCCCCCATCAAGTGTGTCAGCTCCGCTACCGCCCATCAGCGTATCTGAACCTGCGCCGCCGAAGAGTTGATCGTCACCACCCGCTCCCTGCAAAATATTATTGGCGCTGCTACCTGTTATCGTGTCGGAACTTTGCGACCCTCGGATGTTATTTATATTGACATAAATATCTCCATTAGCATGTCCGCCGGTATGGACGCCGGTCGCCAGATTGATGGTCACAGCCTGGTTGCTGTCATCGTATTGAGCAAAATCTCCACCGGTTCCACCATCGATAATATCGGCTCCGGCACCGCCGAACAGGTGGTCGTTACCACTGCCGCCGTTGATCTGGTCGTCACCAGCATCGCCGTACAGCCAGTCGATTCCATCGCCCCCGTTGAGCGTGTCGTTGCCGTCGAAACCGAGGATGCGGTTATCACCAGCATCGCCTGTAATGGTGTCAGCCCCGTCGGAACCGTGCACGTTTTCGATGCTGACGAAAATGTCGCCTTCCGCGTCGCCGCCGGTGTTCGCGCCCGTGGCAAGGTTGACTGAAATCCCAATGCTGGAATCCTCGTAGCGTGCATAATCGCTGCCGCTGCCGCCATCAAGAATGTCGGCTCCGTCACCGCCGAACAGGCTGTCGTTGCCATTGCCGCCATACAGCTCATCGTCTCCCGCGCCGCCTTCCAGCCGGTTGTTCGAATCATTGCCGGTAATGACATCGGCAAAAGCAGAACCAGTCACATATTCGATGCTCGTGTATGTGTCACCCTCGGCCTCGCCGCCGCTTCCCGTTCCGGTCGCAAGATTTACCGTCACGCCAGCGGACGAGTTCTGATACTTCGCGTAGTCGGTGCCGCCGCCGCCGTCGAGAATATCCGCTCCCGCACCGCCTTCAAGAGTATCATTGCCGCCAAGCGCGGTTATATGATCGTTCCCGGAGGTGCCGACAAGGTTATCCACTCCCTCCGTACCCTCGATGAGGTTCACCAGACTGGCTTCATAGAGCTCCTGGAGGTTGTATTTGGTGCCGTCGGAGAAACGAACAAATTCCACCTGTTGGAAAATGCTGATAAAGTAGCCTGCGATGGTGATGCGGTCGCCCGTCCCATAGTCAATGAGCAAATCATCGGGATTCGTTGACGATTGAGTTATTGTGATCAGACCCGGGTCGCTTACGTCGTTGAAATGTATGACATCTCCCGCCCCGCCAGTATCAGTGACGGTGTCCTGGCCGTCCCCCGTGGTAAAGACAAAGGTTTCCCACCCGGTGTTCCCGTTAAGCGTGTCGTTCCCGGTGCCGCCTTCGAGTGCGTCACTCCGATTACCAGCGTTGAGCGTATCGTCGCCGCCCAAACCTTTAATCCATCGGACTAAGGCATTATTTCCGGATAATGTTTCACCCGAAGCGGTACCCTCTAGCACCGGAGCCTTCTGTTGAATCAAATCCCGCAATTTAATAGTCTGATTATCGGAGAAGATTACGTCAAAATTCGGTCCGTAATTTATCGTGCTTTGATTGGTAAGTATACGAACCTTTTCACCTGATGGGCCATATGTGAGTTCCGGATGCCAGACAGAGCTAAAATAGTAAAAACTAACGGAGATATCCTCATAGGAAATGTCCGGCCCGAAATAGATGGTGCCTGTGTCAGATGTTGCCCGGATGCGGTTTTCGCCTGTATCTGCCGCGAAATAATAGATGTCGTTTCCGCCCCAGTAACCTAATTCGTCTTTCCCATTACTGGCGATAAAGATGTCGTCGCCATGGCTGCCCTTCGAACCGTAGAGGAAATCAAGATCTGGCTCCGCTATCAAGAGCCGTGGTGTGTACAGATCGCTATTGTCGGACGACCACCAGTCCCTGACACCAAGTACATTATGTTCAATAGCAGGAATGTATTTACCTGCTGCTTCTGTGAGCGCATTTTGCACTTCGGCACCACTCAGGCCAAAATCTTCCGGGTTTTCAAGAAGAATCGAACCCAGGGATTGCCAGAACATCAAATTGCTGAACGCATCCTCCGGCTGTACGTCCGAGGCATTTTGCAGGACAGTTTCAAGCGTATCCTTAAACACCATGCGGTCCGAAGCAAAGTCATAATGAGACTCAATGAATACATCCTTGAAAACGCTCTGCGCGAGTAGGCGATCTTTCAGTTGGTCATAGAGCATAGAGTATGAGAGTTGCGTCTCGGCACGCTCGTCGGCATGGTTTGCCCCGGTCGGCACATAATCAACGTAGCTACTTACCCCATCCCAAATCTCAAGGGGTACACCCATCGCTTTTTCGAGAAACGTTATGGTATCAGCATCGAACGCGCCACGCTTGCCGGTGAGGCCGTACGTGCCCGCCCATTCGGTCAGGAAGTCTTCCACATCCTGCAGGGCCTGCAGCACGTCGCCGGTGCCGAGCGTCATAAGGTTTTGCGCCTTTGCATGCAATGCCGAATTCTGAGCATAGGCATAGTGTAGAGACGGCAGCTCACCATAGCCCCGCGACATGGGCAATTCACCGGCATCGTCTGCAACGGCCAGCGATCCTGCCGTGCCATCTCCGATGTACCAGGTGTCCATAGCATTCGTTTCGAAGAGCACATCGTAGTAGAATCTCACATTTGGATCGCCCTGAACGTAATACTGAAGGTTCCCCTGAACAATCTGGCCATCATGCGTCCACAGGCCGGTCGGATCGGTTGTGCCGACTTCAAACCCGGTGATTTGATACGTCGAGAGCGAATTCAGCTCCCCACTGTCCACGTGACCGTTGCTATTGAGATCACGCCAGATGCGAAGATTTGCGAATTCGGTGTCAGAGGCATCCAGTACCCCGTCGCTGTTATCGTCGAGACCACGAAATTTCGTCCACGCGCTGGTTCCGCCGTCGTTGCCGAACATCTCGGTGATGTTGTCTATCTCACCGTTGCTGTTTCTATCGCGCACGATGAACCCGTCGTCAGGCCCGAGCCAGGCTGTGCGTTGCGCAAATCCGGTGTTGTCCAGGTCAAACCAGACACTTCCCTCATCAACCTGCAGGAAATCATACAAATCCCCCGTGGGATATCCCAAATCTATGAAGAGTGGCGTGTGGTACGGCGTGCCCTCGTAATGCTCCGACGCCTCGTCGTCGGCTTCATCCCTTTCTTCCAAACGAATGCTAAGTTTGCCGTTATGAAAATTTTTGATGGTAATTGCATCGCCTGAAGGCGGTGAGAGTACAAGATCACCGTTGCTCTTTTCCAGTCGCCAGGTATTTGACCCGATCTTCAGCTCCCAGTACGTCGCCTCATGGTTTCCGTCCGGCTTGTAGGCGTCTCCTTTTATCTTTAATCCGTCGACTTCGAGGACGCCTTTGCCATCTTCGTCGTCAACAATGTCCGCACCGTATGTACCGGTGAAAATGTAGGTGTCGAAATGTTTGCCGCCTATGAGAGTGTCTTTGTCTTCATCATTGGCGCCTCCGATGAGGGTGTCATCCCCGCCATAGCCGTAGATTGTATCCTCACCGTCCATGCCTTCCAGACGATTTTCGCCGTCGAAATCGTTATAGCTCGCTTCTCCGACTGAGTTTTGTCCAGTCCCTTTTACAGGGCTGTTCCCATGAATGGTGTCATTACCTAGTCCTCCTTTCGCATTCTCAATGCTGGCATGATAAGCTACAAAAACGTATTCTTGTCCGATCTTAGAATGAAACTGATTTCCATTTGTGTCGAAACCTGCACGCAAATCGATCAGGTTTGAGGCGTAAGCGTTTGCAACGCCTTGTGAGGCGTCCAGTGTATCCTCACCACCGCCATCCCAAATGGTCCGAGCAATGTTTGCGCCTGTGAATGTGTAACTTGTATCTGTTGCATTGAAGTTTTGATTTGCACCGTACATTTTTTGAAGAGTAGCGATGTCAAAGATCATTGGGGTAGTCGGAACAGCGCTTCCGCTGTTGTATGACATGATTGTGCTGTCGGTGTTATAATCAGGGTCTGTGCCAAACTCCAGGTGTTTTGGATGGTCTAACCCCAGTGAGTGGCCGATCTCGTGGAGATACAGGCTTAGCGGCTGGCCTGATTCCATAAAAATTCCGGAATAGTGAATCCATTGATAGCCAGTAAATGGGTTTGTCAAAAATGGTGTAAATGATGCACCCTCAATTGTTTGTCCAGGTCCGTCCGTGACGCTAGGAGTCCCCAGTATTCCAATGTTTGCATCTTCCGGATCGGAAGCCAGGCTAAACGAAAAGGGGGCTACAGCCCCCCACAAGTCGAATGCCTGCTGGCCCAGCGTGCTGTTCCCGGTGGTAACTGGAGTTGTGATTGTACCTGAAGCTCTTGATTGCAGGTCGCTATTAGATGTAAAGAATAGCGTGTTGAATGTGTAAGTTATATTTAGTTGTAAGGTTCCATTAATGTCAGTCCACTTGACGGGGTCTTCCAGTTCGCTAATTGCGGTGCTCGGGTCAGTTATCATCGTGTGATATGTCCATTTCCGTTAATTTCTTTACTATGTCGTCGCCCTGTGTGGTTTTTATCACAGGAGGGCAATTGGTCGGGTCGCCTTCATCACCGTTGCGGGCCGTAACGAGATGATGTGAGTCTGATCCAAGATGGGGGTCATTAACCTTGTATCCCATAATGATGTAGCTGTTATTTTTCTCGAAATAGCACCTTTCGCTGCTACTAAGTCTGTTCTGCGGCTTGCCCGCTGTGTTGTACAGTCCTTCTACCCATATTTGCTGTTCAACATCGCCTTTGTATGAGGTTTGAACGTTGATGAGCGCCCAACAGCTGTTTGAGTAGTAATTTGTCGCGTGGTGTTTTGCTGCAACTTCAAGAACGGTGCCAGAAACAATTACCGGAACATGATCAACCCATTCCTCCAGTGATAATTGACTCGGGGAGCAATAGTGCTGCAAACTGCTTTCGATGTATGTCGGGATAGTATCTTCAAGGGAACAGGCGGTAAGAAATACTGTAGCCAGAGCAACTGGGGAAGCTTGTAAAACAGAATTTAGTTTCAGCATTGAATGTTCGGAGGCTGATAGAGTGAAGTATGGTTCCCTTAAACCATTAGTTGCCGCAGCTGTCTATCAAAAATTGACTTGATATTTATTGTATTGGACTTTTTGCTTATGCCGTGTTTACGCTTCTTCCACTACAATCTCTGTCACCACCGTCGCCCCCTCGTCCTCTTCGAGCTCTTCGCTGTCGTCACTCTCACGCACCCAGGGCACGCGGCAGCGGAGCAGGCCCTCGTAGAGCCGGGCCGTGCTGCCGTCCCGCCTGCCGTTCAGGTTGAGCCCGGTGATGGTGACCCGGACGATCGTGCCGTCGCCCTGGACGATCTTGAGGCCGATTCCACGGGACGGATCATACGTATAGTCGGAAATCGTCGCAACAGGGAAAGCCCTGCGGTTGCCGTTTCGGAAGCGAAGGTCGAGCGTCTCGGCCCGGTCGCGGATGCCCCGGTACCAGCCGAAGGACCCGCAATCCTGTTCGCCGGTCGTTTCCTCCTGGTCGCGTCCGGTCGCCTCGATGAACGAAACTTCGCGCCTGATCTTCTCGAGCGGGTCTTCGGCCAGCCCTGTCTGCATCGCAACACCCCGTGCCACGTGAATCGGTTGAACCTGTCTGCCGCCTGCGATGCTGCGCCCTGCTCTGGAATGGCGGGCGCGTTGTAAGTCGAATCTCTTTATCCCGTTACGGTTGATTTCTGATTCTGTCAACGGGCAAATTCCGCCTGCCGGCTGCGGTTCCGCTCGAAGGTCTCACGCACCTGCCGGACCCGCTCCCGGAAGGCTCTCACGAGCTGGAACCGGTAGCGGCGGAGGCGCTCACCCGCCTGCTCCGCCAGGCCGTCGAGGGCGGCGGGCTTCGCTTCCGAGCGGGCGAAGGCATCGCGCAAGTCTCCCGCGTCCGGGCAGTAGAAGCGGCAGGCCTCGCGGGCCCTGGTCGCCGAGACATAGAGCTGCTCGGCCGAGGTTGCACGCATGGATTCTCTGCCTTGCGCAACGAAGGCGAGATCGACGGTTTTCCCCTGCGCCTTGTGCGAGGTCATCACCCAGCCACCGGCGAGCTGTCCGTAGCCTTTGTCGATGGTCCAGCCGTTTGCGAGCTTCAGGTGCCCCTCCTTCGTGAACCCGGCGAGCTCGTAACAGGCACCGGAAGTGAGCCGGTGGCCGTCCCGGCTTTTGCCTCCGGCCGTGATGCGGATGCGGTCCCCTTTGGCAAGCGTTAGCTTCTCCTCTAGGAAAACCTGAAACCGCTCCGCCTGATCAAGCGGCAGGCTGTCGCGGTTTTCTTCCGTCACGGTCAGCCGGCTGCCCTTCCTGAATCCCCGCCTGCCGTTCTGGTGGAAGACCAGCACGTCGCCCGGCTCATAGCGGACAGGGTCCGACCGCTCCGCTTCGGTCAGGTGTTTCGGCTTCAGGGTGATGACTTCACGCTCCGCCCCGAGCCGGCCGGCGGCTTTGAGTTCTTCCCGTATGGCCCGCTCTAGCGCCTCGCCCTCGTGGTGGGTCGGGCAGATGACGATGGCCTCCTTCCCCGCCTGCAGGCTTTCGGTGAATTCCCGTGCAAGCTCTGCGTGCCGAACGGCTTCCGGCAGCTCGCGGATGAAGCCCAGCGCCTCCAGCCGGTCAAAGCCCTCCGTCAGCCTGCCGGCCGCCAGCGCCCTCGCCGCCTCGCGGTAGCCGCCGCGCTGGCGGCGGATGGAGGAGAGTTCCGCAACCGGCAGCCCGGCCCTCGTCTCGAGCAGCCGGAGCGGCGAGCCACGCTCCACCGGTGCGTGCTGGCGGATGTCTCCGGAGAGGATGATGCGGGCGCGTTTCGCCTCCGCCAGCCTGAGCACGCTGGCGAGCGTTTTCGTGCCGAGCATCCCGGCCTCGTCGATCCAGATGGTCTGGCGCTCAATCCGCTCCTGCAGCTTCGGATCGACCAGAAGCCGGGCGACGGTGGAGGCTTCGAATCCCTCGGCCGCGAGCACCTTATTCGCCGCTTCGGCGGTCGGGGCGAAGGCGAGGATGTCCCTGCCCCGCTGCTCGCAATACGCCTCCGCCACCTCGCGCATGAGCCTGGTCTTGCCGGTGCCCGCCGCGCCTTTGAGCAGCATTACCCGGTCGGTCGAGCGCATGAGCGCCTTAAACGCTCTCGCCTGCCCGGCATCGAGCGTCTCCGGGACGCTGAGCGGCCGGTCGAAGCGGGCCATCGGCAAGCTCGCACCCCTCCCCTCGCGGGCAATCGCGAGCATCGCCCGCTCCTCGGTAATCACCTCCTTCGTCGTCACAGGCCTGCGTTCACCCTTCAGGTGCACGATGCCGTGGCGTTCTGCGCCCGCTTCCTGCTTCACCTGCTCCGGCGTGACCGAGCCGGTGCCGAAGCGAAGCGCGGTCTCGAGAAGCGCCCGTTCGGGCACGCAGGCGTCGCGCTCGAAGCAATGGCGGATGGCGTGATCGAGCGCCGCTTCCGCCGTGATGGCCTTCCCGCCGCCGACGCTCCGGGAAGCGACCGCATCGATGGCTTCCCGCTCCTGCGGGCCCAGGCGCTCCATCCAGCGGCCACGCAGCTCCTCCATGGATAGTGCATCGGCCTTGCGGCTTCGGGTTTTGGCCCCGAGCCGGTCCTTCTCCTTCGCACTGGTAATGCCCTTCGTACCGGCTTCCCGCTCGATCGCTTCCGTCCGCCGCGAGAAGGCCTTTAAGGTTTGCTCCGGGATGCCCGCGATCTCGAAAGCCTTCGCCTTCCGCTCGATCCCGAAACCGGCTTCCGCCAGATTCCGGGCCAGCCGGGCATGGAACGCCGCCTCGAAATACGGAGCATCGGCCTGTATGGCCGCGATATCGATCGCCTTCCAGCGTTCTTCCTTCGTGCACCAGGCCGCGTTCGGCACGAAGCAATGGGCATGCAGATGCGGATCGGGAATGCCCCCTTCGGGCCTTGCCGTCAGATGCACGTACAGGCCGTAGGCCCAGTTACCGGAGATATGCTCCGCCTGCTGCCCGCCCTTCCTGATGCGGGTGCGGACGTCCGCTTCCATCTCCTGCATCGTGTCGCTGACCGCATCCCGGAAGGCGGTGAGGATGGCCTCATCCCGGGTCAGGCCGTAGAGGAGCGAGACGGATTTCGGGGCGTGGAAATTGATGTCGTAGCCGGCCCGGCGTTTCTCACGCGTGCGGGCGGTGAGACGCTTTCCCGTGTTCGGGTCGAGATTATCACAGAGCGCAGAGAATGCAGCCTTCGTAACCTCGCCGGCGAGTCCCAGCCGTTCGGCGGCACGCCCGCCCCAGCGGCCGGGAAGCTCCTGGCCGTGTTCCCTGTCTTCGCCGGGCGCGTAATAGTCCCCACGGGTGTAATACCCCTTCGCCGCCCCGGCATGATCGCACTGGATGACGCGCAGCATGCCGCATCATAAACCGTTCCCGCACCGCGTCAACGGATGAAGCTATGCGATTGCCTCCGTGAAACGGAATCTTTCACGGGGGAAGCTGAAGCCGAAGGTCCAGACCAAAGCGTTCAGGCCGCTATCCGATAGCGGGAAACCGCATCGTCGAAGGCCCGTTGCAGGCGCACGAAGCTGGTGTGGTCGCCGCCCTGATCGGGGTGGTAGCGCATCGCGAGCTTCCGGTAGGCACATTTCGCTTCCCGGTAATGTGCCTCAGAGGGCTCGCGCCTGAGAATCGCGAAGGCCTGCCAGTACGCGGCTTCCTCCGCCCGCCGTTCCCGCTCGCGTCTCTCCGCTTCGGCGGCCTGCTGCTTCTTCAGATGTAGCCGGATGAGAGAGAGTTTCGCCTCAATCGCCCTGATTGTTTGTTCCGCCTGCGTCCGCCGCTCGCCCCGGTAGGCCTCGCAGGTGCGGAGGGCCTGGCGTCGCTTCTCCTGCCAGTGAGCAAGCGCCTTCTCCAGCGTATCCACCCCGTCGTACTCGCGCCCGAGATAGCAAAGCGTGCGCTTGCGCGATCTGCCGGACTCGTCGCGGTAGCTCTCGACGAGGTAGTAGCTGCTTGTGGTCCGGGTCCGGCGAAGGGTGATGAATGCCATGACCATCTATCTGCCAGAAAAGCATCATCAATGCAACAAAAACAGATACCACGCGTTCCCGAAGCCCGTGACCTCCCTTGTCCGTCCTGATCCTTTGCTATCCCGCTGAAGCTTCTCCGTGAGTCCGAAAGAACAGATACCACAAACCGACAGGGGGACGAGGACTTCGCGGAGACCGGGACGAGGTCTGTGTCCCGCTGTGGTACCTGCAAAACATCAATGTATGCGGAAATTCCGGGGGAAACGTGTTCGCCTGCGTTTGGGGGAGCGGGATCATCCCTGGGGAGTCGTGAGACGTCCCTTGCCTCTGTGGTATCTGCAGGCGGCGGTTTTTTCCGCTCAGCACATCGGGATGGCCGGTTCCTTTGCCTGACCTGCCTGCCAGGGCACCCCGGCCTTCAGGCCGGCCGCGTGCTCCCGGGCTCCGCTTCCGCTCCGGTCCTTGTTCAGGACGGCCGCAAGCGGCCCCCTCCTGCCCGCTGGTGCGTTGGTTGAGAACATGGCCGGCTCAGGACGGATCGACCACCGCCTCGTCAGGCGTCGTGTCCATCTCTTCGGCCTGCCGTCGATCCTGGGCAATCACGGCCTTCAGATCGGCGATATGCTTCTTCGTAAACCAGATCGTGAAATTCTGCTGCGCCAGAATCACATCCAGCTCGTTGCCCTCAATTTCGAGGAACATCTCCAGCATCAGATCCTTCGAGCCGTTCGCATGCCGGAACATGGCGGCGTGGTTCGGGCAGAGCGCCAGATAATTCTGGTAGTGGTGCTGCTGCAGCTCCCGCAGGAACTCGATCTTCTCGAAGTAGAAGCTCCCGTTGTCCAGCCGGAACGGGAGCGGCTTCTTGCAGATTTGGCAGACCATGACGCCGTCGCTGGTATATTGCTGGATGAGATAGGGCGCAGCCTCCGCCTTCACCCCGTCGCGGGCGACGGAGACGGAGCGTTCCCTCACCTCCGACTGACGTTCGGGCGCATCGGCGGCGGCCTGGGCCACCCGGGCGGCCCTGCGCTCCGGGTTGGACGGCTCGTCGTCCGAAAGCTCGAATTCCCGGGCGCGGATTGCTTCTGCCAGGATGGCCTCCTGCTCCTCCGGCGAGAGCAGTTCGGCGATGCGACGAGCCCGCTCCAGGCTCTCGGAATCGCGGAATCCGAGCCCCGCAGCGGCGAGCTGCTTCATCTGCTCCGCCTGCGAGCGCCGCATGGCGTCCTGGCCGAACTGGATCGCCTCGATCCACTCCCACCCCTTGTCGATGGTGAACCCTTCAGGCAGTTCCTCGAAGGACGCCTCGGCCGGCCGGACGAACGTGCCATCGGTCTGGGGAATCCACGCTGCGGTGCGCAAACGATGGACGAGCCGTGAGGAGGCCGTCCGGGACGGGTAGCTTGCGTTCTTGCGATAGGTGGCTCTGAGATATTTCTTCTGCGAGGCATGATGCCCCATCGTCCTCCAGATAAGCTTCGAGAGGGCTACGTTCGGCTCCGCCAGGAGCTTCTCCAGATGCTCGATCGTGTAATCGTTGTTCTCGCCAGAGTAGGTCTCCCGATGGCCTGGCGCGTCCTGGAGGAAAGCCCATTCAGGATTTCCGGAGCAGGAAACCCTGATGATCTCGAGGCGGGTGATCGCGCCGACGGCTACCGCAAACTTTACGATCTGCTCCTTCTTCATCGGCAAACGGAGATAGAACTCGTCGAGCGGGTAATGATCTTTGTCCCCGATCGCCCCGAAATACGCGGAAAGCCCGGTCTCCTTGTACGGGCTGTCGAGGAATATTTCCTCCGGCCTGCACCAGACCTCACCGGTTCCCCTTAGCACGTGGAAGCGCCCGAACAAGGACGCGGCGTCGGGCTCCTGCTCGACCAGTCGGATGAAGCGCTTCAAATGTCTCAGATAAGCGGTCTCCGACGGCACATCCGCCTCGAACGTGTAGTGCCGTTTCAAAATCATCTCGACCTGTTCCTGTTCACCGACCTCGCGTACGCCGAGTTCTGCCAGGCATTTCCTCGCGTTTTCCTGCTGTTCCCGGTTCTTCCCCGAGGTATAGACCGCAGGCTCCACGTAAGGGAACCCGTCCATCCGGCCATTGGCCTCGCCCGAGAAGAAGCATTCATGGCCCTGCTTGTAGCCGCCTTCGGCGATCCGGACGATGCGGCCGCTTTTGAGGTTCCTGATGCCCGTGACCTTCAGCTCTTCGAGGAGCACGGCGTAGAGCTGCTGGTGCCACTCGACGGGCTTTCCCGCCATCCAGGCCAGGAACTGCAGATCGACCGTTCCAAGCAGGCTGCCTCCGGTCTTCCGTCTGAGCAGCTCCACGAACTCGCCGATGTCCCAGCGGCGGATGGCAAGGCTCCCGAGCAGGTAATCCTGGCGGCTGTTCCTGATCGCGCCGGCCGCCCATTGCAGCGGCTCATCGGCGTTGCCGACCAGCGAGGAGAGATCTTCGTCGGTCAGCAGATTCTTCAGCTGTACCCGTGCCTGCAGCAGGTGGCGGGCCGGGGCATGTTTTCGCTGGTGTGTCGGCGTCAGCGGCTCCTCGTTCATCTCCTCAATGATCGCGTCACGAATGCACCGGTAGCGCTCGGGCAGCGTGTCCTGCGCGTTCGGGAGGACGGCCAGGAAATCCTGCGTGAGCAGCCCGAGACGGCGAATCTCGTGGAGGGAGGAAGCGGCGAGCGCGGCGAGTTGTCCGAACAGCGGCAGGTTGTCCGGGGTTTCCTTGATGCTGGCCCGGCTCAGCTCCGGTACGAACGGAGCATGCAGGTGGAATTTCAGGTTCGAGGTCTCTTTCTCCGCCGGGAAGAAGACCGCGACATGGCCCGGCGTGGCCGGAATGACCTTCATCCGGGCAACGAGCGGCTTCCCCGGCTCGAACCCGGGCACGCCCGGCAGGAATTCGAGCGCGTAGGCGATCGCAACCCGGTGCTTGTCGAGCTCCTCGACCTGCCGGTCGAATTTCAGGAAATGCGAGCTCGTGTCCTTCCTGCCCCCGATTTCCCTGAGCACCTCGTAGTGATGCGGCGAATGCCGGTGACGCATCACGATGCCTTCTCCCTGCCCCTCGACTTTCCAGCTGATCGACTCAAGACTGCTCAGAAACAGAAGCGTCGTCTCGGCGAGCGCCCCGAGGCCGGCCGCCACTTCTGCGAACGCCTCCTCCGGGGATTTGCGCGGATTGTTGAAGGGCAGCCAGAAGGTTGTCTTCCCGGTGGCCTGCCCGTCGCGGACGACCGGCTCCGGGAGCACCTGCTGCACGATGCGGAAAGCAAAATCCCCAGAATACACGTAAGGGGTCGAAGTGTATACAAATACGGATTTAAATCCGACACCGAACTTGCCAATCTGGTCCTTCTGATCGCGCTTGGTGCTGCGGTGGATGCCTGTGATCGATTGTACGTCGTTTTCGTCGAAGAGTTTTTTACCGTCATGCACCACAAGGCATCCGTCGCGCTTCAGGTGGAACGTGACGTCGCTCGCCTCCGCATCCTCGGCGTTTTGCAGGAGCTCGTAGACGAAATGCGCCTGGTCGGGATAGAAATCCTCGAAAATCTCGAGATTGATGTCTCCCTTGTTCGCCTCGATGCCGTCGAGGAACTTCCGCCGCTGCGCCGCGAGCTGCCCGAGGAAATCGCTCATAACGGTCACTCCATCACCTTCAGCGTGCCAAAGACCACCGGCGTTCCGTGGATGTCGCCCGAATTCGCCGCCTGCTGCAACTCCGCGATACGCCGGTCGAAATCCGCGTGCGCCCGGGCCAGCTCACCCTGCTTCATCCGCCGGATGTTCTCGTTGCTGGCCTGCGCCAGCTGATCCTCGATGGATTTGCAACGGGCCCGGTGGCTGACGGTGAGGCTCTGGATGCGGTGGTCGGCGAGTTCGCGGTTCTCGGCGATGTGACTGGCACGCGCCTCCGACCACCTGGCGTGATGGCGGGCGTCGAGCGCATCGCAGGCGGCACCGTCCGGGAGCGTCGCGGCATCCGACGCACGGGCAGACTGGAGCAGGACCAGAAGCCGCTCTTCGACCGCCATATCCTCCGCCACGCCAATCAGCGTCTCGTCAGGACGGATGCCCTGCCGTGCCCAGCGATAGAGGGCGAAACGATAGGTCCCGGGCGCGACCTCGCTGCTGTCCACTTCTCCCGCGAAGCAGGCCGGTTCGGTCAGTTCGAGGTAACGGGCGGCCTGACGGACGAGCGGGTGCAGGATTGAGAGGTATACCGCCTCAGGAGCGTCGGAAGCGGCTTCCTGGTCAAAGGTTACGCTTAAGGTCTGCTGATCGCCTTTCAGCCATTTCTCCCAGGCGCGGGCGGTCGGTTCTACAGAGCGTGGAAGTCGGCGGTAATCCTCGAGCAGGAGGTTGCGCGCCTCCTGGCCCAGGCGAAGCGTCTTTGCCGCCTTCTCCCCGAGGAAGTGCTCCGAATCGCTTGCAAGCCGCGTCGCAAGATAGGCCGACACGCAGCGCAGGATGGCTTGCGGTGTGAGCCAGAAGGTCTGGGCTGCTTCGACCTCCTCACGCCAGGCCTGGCCGGGCACGTTCAGGCCGAAGAGATCGGCCTGGCGGGCCTCCAGCTCCTGCTCTTCGCTGATCTGGCGGATGCGGTTATCGGCAAGCTGCTGGAGCCGGTTGGCGCGTTCCCCGGCGCTGAGTGAGAAACTCTCGGCGATGTCGTGGATTTCCTGGGTGATTTCCCCGAGGATTTCCTCGCTGGCCCCGACTGCGTGGTGGAACACGCCGATACGCAGCAGGCAACGGTTGTAGATGTCGGCATCGACCGTGCCCGGTGTGATGAGGTTGACAATCGCCACCGCCTCGCTCTTCTGGCCGTAGCGGTCGATACGGCCGATGCGCTGCTCGATGCGCATCGGGTTCCAGGGCAGGTCGTAATTGACGAGGAAGTCGCAGAACTGGAAATCCAGGCCTTCGCAGCCCACCTCCGAGGAAAGCAATACGTCGATCGCCTCGGGATCCTCCTTCGGCAGCGCGAAACGTTTCCTTATACGCCGCCGGTCTTCATCATGCACATTGCCGTGGATGAGGCCGACCCTGAGTCCGGTCGTGGCCAGCCGGGCATCGAGATAGGCAAGCGTGTGGCGGAAGGTGCTGAAGACGAGCGCCTTGTTGTTTGCGAGCCGGTTCTTCTCCAGCAGCACTTTTACGAAGGCGTCGCGCTTCGGGTCGTCCGGGTCGAGGTTTTTTGCCTGTTCGATGAGGGAGGCAATGTCGGCGCGGATATCCGGGACGATGCCGATGTCGTCCTCACCCTCGCTGTCGCTCGCTTCCATCAGCTCAAGCTGGTCGAGCTTGCCGTTCAGGATGTCGGCGAGCAGCGGCGCGAGCCCGTAGAGACAGCTTGCCGCCTGGCGGCGGATGGTGGTCATCATGAAGCGGACATTCTGCTGGCCATGGCAGCGCGTGAGGATGCGCTCGATGACGTCGAGAAGGCCGTCGTGCAGCTGCTGCTGGGAGGGTGTGAACGGAACGGTCAGCGTCTCGGGCCTCCTTGTCGTGAATTCCCCGATGTCGCGCCTGCGCGTCCGGTTGATGAGGGAGCTGAATGTGTAGAGCTCCTCGATGGAACGGATAGCGCCGACCCGCTCCACGTCGGAGAGAGGCTCTCCGTGCAGACGGTCATAGATCCCCTGGAAGGCGGGCGATTCCCGGAGGAACATGCGCCCCCATTCCGTCCGGGCCACCTCGTCGAGGGAGGCCGCCGCCTCCTGCTGCCAGCCATCCGCCGCCCGTCTCACCGCCTGAGCCGCCTCGTTGATGTGGCGGTTCGGCCCGGCCATCTGCTCGAAGCTCGGCCGGTCCATGATCAGATCGGGCCGGAGCACGTTGAGCAGGGTGAAGAGGTCCTCGCTGCCGAGCTGCACGGGCGTCGCGGTCATCAGGAGCACGGCCTGGGCGTGGTCGCAGAAGAAGCGCACCCCGTTGTGCAGGAAGGTGCTGGTGTTGCGGATGTGGTGCGCCTCGTCGACGATGACGAGATCGAATTTCGGCGGCGGGTCGAGGCCGAGCAGGCCCTGCCCCTTCTTCCGGTTCCGGCTGCTGCCGTTTCCGAAGACGAGGTCGGAGTCAAAGAGCGAAAACGGCAGGATGACTTTGGAATATTGCTCCGGCCATTCGCCTTCGAGATCCGTCTCCCGGAGGCAGTGGCGCAGCAGCTTCCCGTCGAGCGCCGTGAAATGCTCGTCGAAACGCTTCATCTCCGAGAACCATTTCTGCTCGGCGACCAGCGGCTTCGGGCAGATGACGAGCACCGAGGAAATGTCCATCCGCGCCCGAAGCTCCTTCAGGATGAGCCCGGCCTCGATGGTCTTGCCGACGCCGACCTCGTCGGCGATCAGCAGGCGCGGCCGATCGGCCCGGATCAGCTTGAGCACCGGGCGGTACTGGTAGGGGACGAACTGTACGCGTCCCGAACGCAGCGAAAACAGGTTCGCCGTCGATGGTGACAGCAGCTGCAGACTGGTCAGGTGGGCATGGAGCGCGCGGGGCGAGAGCGATGCCCGTTCATCCTCCTCCGCGACCGGAGCCTGGAGCTGGCTTTCGTAATAGGTCGCCTTCGCGTTGTTTTCGAAAACCCGGTAGCGGCATTCCGCACCGCCAGGGATGACCTCGATCACGGGAAGGATGACGGACGGGTTCGACCGCAGCGCGACGAGGTCGCCGACTTTGAACAAGGTCGTTTCTCCCTGAGGACGGGGAGCCTCACGCTCTTCCGCCTGAGACGGGGCCGGACCGGAGGGCCGGGCCACGCTGCCGGCCATCTGGCTCAGGGCCGTTGCCTTGGCGGATTCGACGGCGGCCAGCGCGTCCTCCCCGGCACCGAGGGCGGCAAGCAGGCGGCCGAGCGTGTCGGCATCGCGCCAGGTCTCGCTGGCGGGCACCGCCTCGGCCGAGAGGTGCGCCCATTTGTTGCGGACGCCCTGCAATTCCTTGACCCATGACCGCGCCTCCCGTGGCAGGCTCATCCGCCCGGAGAGCTCGAACCAGTTCTGGTCGAGGATGCGCAGCAAAGCCGCGAAATCGAGCTGCTGCAGGCTGGTGAATCCCCGTTCACGGGCCGTACGCTGCTGCTGGAAGCTCAGGCGGTCGATGACGTATTTTTCCCACCAGTCCGGCGAGAGATCGGGCAGTTTCTCCGACAGGATGCGGGCAAGGCAGGCCGTACCCTGGTGCAGCAAGTCGTTCATCGAGGCCTCTCCTTCGCCCGGACGCCCCGCGTGCCGGAAGATACGTTCTTAAGCATAGGTCATGCTCCCACTTCTCTCCCGCAGCCGGAGACATCACGCACGCCATCGTGCAATCTTTTATGCAACCATAATACTTTGGTTAATGCCATTGGTGCGACAGGTCAACGATTAGTAACAATTACCAGCGGTGCGGCGGCCGGACAACCCCCGGGCATACCATCCGGCCCGCCCTGGTCCCTTCTGCTGCGAGGCTCTTCCCGCCAGCGCCTAATCCGCCTCGTGTCAGGCACCCCGGCCTGTCAGCCGGCCGCGTGCTCCCGGGCTCCGCTTCCGCTCCGGTCCCTTGCGGGACGGCCGCAGGCGGCCCCCTCACGCCCGCTGGTGCTTCGGATCCAGGGGGGGGCTCCCCCCGGTAGCGTCAAGGATGCCCTGACGGCGGGCGGCGCGGTTTCCCCCCAGCCTTCCGCGCCCCTGGCCATTCGCGTTCTGACCATTGCCTGCCAGGGGCTTGTGCAGGCCGGTGCCCCCCGCGCCGCCCGTCCCTGACGCCCCTCCCCCCATTCGGGGTTTTGCCTTCGTTCCGGGTGAATGCGCCGCATTCAACCCGAACAGAATCAACCATTTACGGAGGCAAGACCCATGACCACCAGCCGCAACGACCTTTACGCCCGCGTGACCGACCGCATCGCAAGCGACCTTGAGCGTGGCGTCCGCCCGTGGCTCAAACCCTGGAACGCCGAACACGCGAGCGGCCGCATTACCCGGCCGCTACGCTCGACCGGCGAGCCCTACAAGGGGATCAACATCCTGATGCTCTGGGGGGCGGCGCTGGAATGCGGCTTCTCCGCCCCGATCTGGATGACCTTCCGCCAGGCGAAGGAGCTCGGGGCTCATGTCCGGAAGGGCGAAAAGGGCTCGATGGTCGTTTATTCCGACCGCATCACCCGCACGGAGACGAACGACGATGGCGAGGAGAGCGAGCGCGACCTCTGGTTCATGAAGGGCTATACCGTCTTCAACGTCGAGCAGATCGAAGGCCTGCCCGATCACTATTACGCGCTCGCAGAGCCCGCGCTCGACCCGCTCCAGCGCATCGAGGCGGCCGACCTGTTCTTCGCCAATACCGGGGCCGACCTCCGGCACGGCGGCAACCGGGCGTATTACAGCGAGAGCAGCGACCACGTTCAGATGCCTCCCTTCGAGGCCTTCCGCGACGCAGAATCCTACTGCGCCACCCTCGCCCACGAGCTCACCCACTGGACGAAGCACGGCACCCGCCTCGCCCGGGAATTCGGGAGGAAGAAATTCGGCGACGAAGGCTATGCGAGAGAAGAACTCGTCGCGGAAATCGGCTCGGCCTTCCTCGCCTGCGATCTCGGCATCACGCCCGAGCCCCGGGAAGATCATGCCGCCTATATCGATCACTGGCTCAGCGTGCTGAAGGAGGACAAGCGGGCCGTCTTCCAGGCCGCATCGCATGCACAGCGTGCCGTCGATTACCTGCACAGCCTGCAGCCGAAGCCGGAAGGCTGATGGGCCCGAAACGTCAGGGACCGCCGGCGGGAGCCCCCCACAGAGCTCAGAGCCGGCGGCCCCTGACGCAAGTGGGACAATCCCACTTGCCCCTTTTCCCCAATTGTGTAATAATCAGAATTATTAAATATGAAACCAGGATATTGATTATGGGCATGGAAACACGCTCGATCGACGCGAAGGGGCGAATCAGCCTGCCGAAAGCCTTTGCCAACGCAACGGTCGTCATGGAGCAGGTGAGCGATTCGGAAATCCGCATCCGGAGGGCGCTGGTCATCCCGGAAGACGAGCTCGGCTTCTACGAGGAGAAAATGCAGCCGCTTTCGGATCGCGACCGCGACCGGTTCCTCGAGCTGCTCGACCATCCGCCCGCCGCGAGCCCTGCCCTGACCAGGGCTGCCGCCAGACACGCCGGACGCTCCGCCGCCGTCGATGACTGACTGGCGGATCGAACCGCTTGCCCGCGAACACGACCGGCAGGCGTTCGCCTGCGGTAAGGCACCCCTCGACGAATTCATCCGGCGGCTGGTGAGCCAGTACGAGAAGCGCAATCTCGGCCGCACCTACGTCGCCGTCCGGCCCGGGAATGCGGCCGTTTGCGGCTACTACACGCTCGCCTCGGGGGCCGTCCCTTTTGCGAACTTCCCGCCAGACGCAGCAAAGAAGCTGCCCCGGCACCCGGTGCCGGTCGTGCTGCTGGCCCGGCTCGCCGTGGATAAAGCCGCCCAGGGACAGGGCCTCGGCGAGGCGCTGCTCATCGACGCCCTCGGCCGGTCGCTCGCGCTCGCCGATGCAGTCGGCATCCATGCGGTCGAAGTCGATGCCATCGACGGGCAGGCAAAGGCCTTTTACGAGCGATACGGCTTCGTCGCCCTGCCCGATACGCCGTCCCACCTGTTTCTCCCCATCGCCGTCATCCGCTCCGTGCCCGGCCTGAAAGCGTTCCTGACCCGGCCGGCCGGGCCCGATGAGCCGGAACTCACCCGCGATCCGAGCCCGATGCGGGATGTCGGTATGTGAGGGTGCTGCCCGATAGCTGCGCGCACTCTGAGCGTCATCTATCCGTAGGAAAGCCCGTCAGCGGCCTGAATACGCACTCATGGCCGAAGGAACGCCCCGAAAGCAGCCTGCAAGTCCTCCGTTGATGCTCCCGCTCGGATTGCCAGCCGGCAGCGTAACGCTCATTTCCCGGCCAGACCGAGCATCAGCGCCAGTGAACGGTTCAGGCGAAGCAGTGTCTCGTCATCGAGCGTACCGATACGCTCGCGGATGCGCCCCCTCGGAAGGGCAAGCAGCTTATCCACCATGATTTGCGAAGGGCTGAGCAGGCCGTTTTCACGGGAAGGCGAAAGCGTCAGGCGAAAGAGCGGCGCTTCAATGCTCTCCGAGGTGAGCAGGCAGACGAGCAGGCTGGCATGGGTCGGGTTGAACAGATCCGACTGGACGATGACGGCCGGCCGTGGTTTGCCGTAGTCGCCCGGAGCGACGGCGAGCACGATGTCGCCGCGTTTCACACGCTGCTACCCATATCGGCGGTTGCTTCAATGAAGGCTAGAGCCTCTTCTTCCGCCGCTGCACCTGCCGCGAGCCTGGACTGCCGGGCAGCCTCCGCTTCCAGCTTCGGCTGACGGACATCCGGCACCCATATCTGCACCGGCCGGAGTCCTGAGGCCCGGAGCCGTGCCCGGTAGGAGCGCATCCGTTCCGGCGTATTCCCCTGATCTTCAGTTCCTGGCATGGCGTTGGCATCCTGACTGTGTTGTTAATTTTGTAACATGTTACACTGATTACTTATCGAAGTAAAATGGTTTTGCGCTAAGCCTTTCCCTCATTCTGTACGAGAAGCGCAATTCCGGCCGCACCTGTTCCTCCCTGTCTCCGTCATCCGCTCCGTGCCCGGCCTGCAGCGCTGAAACCCGTCGCTGCCTGATGCGCCCTGACGGTACGGGCCACCCATGCCCGGACGCCGAGGATGCAACCGGCCGCCGTCGCCATGGCAAGACAGGCATTGCCGTATGCTTCCTGAGCAAACGCCAGGGCAGCGATTCCCGCCATCAGCAGGCCGAACCAGACGATCGCGACCCATGAGGCGAACCGGGCTCCCCTGGCCAGCCACAGAGGGAAAATCCGCAACGCATCACCGCCATCCCTGTTCGTGCTTATCATCGTGCTCTCCTCCCCGGCCGGCAGTGAATCCCGTTCCCGGCACCGGTGCCCGTCGCCTGGCCTGCAGGGGTTCATCGAATCTTACGGAATAGCTCAGTTTCCGGAAATGTTCTGTCCGTCCGTCAACCGCTCGCCCCGGACCTGGCTCTGTTCAGGGCAGCCCGGACACAAGCTCCCTTCCCTCCTCTGTTCCTGCCCAGCACGTGGCCTTGAGAAGTGGCCCGTGTGAAGCCGCCGGCGTGCCGGTCAAGCTGCCAGGGCCGCTTTCCGCAAGGGCGGAAGCCTTCGGCCCTTCGCCTGACCGGTGCGCTGCGCCACGGCCTGGGGCGGCTTCCTTTCCGTGCCACAAGGCCCCGATGGCGGGGCCGGTAACCAAACGGAAAGGAATCTATCATGTCTCAACCCGCACACAAGATCCGCATCGGCAACCTCTCGGTCACGATCTGGCGCAACCATTCGGAACGAGGTCCCTGGTACAGCGTCATCCCGACCCGCAGCTACCGCCAGGGCGACGACGCCTGGCGCGAGACCGAGAGCCTCGGATTCGATGATTTGCTCACGATGAGCAAGCTGCTCGACCTCGCCCATACCTGGATCATGCACCAGCAGAAAGCCGACGCGAAGGCCCGCAAGGACGCCGGCCCGACCGCGAAATGAAACGGAAACCGTGAAAGGAGTCACACCATGACATCGAACGTCATCTTTGCCTACACCACCGATCAGGCCATCGCGGACGGCATCCTCCAGGATGCCTCCGACCTCGCCTGCCCCGGGAATCCCGCCTTCCCGCTCGGGCGGCTCATCATCACGACGAACGCCCGCGAACAGCTCACCGCTGACGAGGCAGCCGCAGCGCTCTCCCGACACGCAAGCGGCGACTGGGGCAAAACCTGTCCCGAAGATGCGGAGGCGAACAACGAGGCTCTGGCCGAGGGATACCGGCTGCTCTCCGTGTACGAGAGCTCCGCCGGTGATTTCTGGATCATCACCGAAGCCGACCGTTCGGCGACCACCATCCTCATGCCCGACGATTACTGAGCTGACCAACTTGCGGGCGGGCCGGAAGCCCGCCCATAACCTGAAAGGAATCAGATTATGACAACGCAACAAACCATTACGTACAAAGTCTGGATCGACATCGAAGAGTACAACGAGGAAACCGGGCAAGGCGTGGAAACCGACGCGCCCGGCGGGGCGATTGCTACGTTCGACACATGCGAGGAAGCCTGGGCATATGCGGCGCATGTCACCCAACTCGCCTGCGGCGAAATCGAGCAGGAGCGCATCTGCAAGGCCGCTCCGAAGCTGCTGTCTGTGCTGGAACGAGCGGAGTTCCTGATGCGCCGGATAAGCGAAGGCGACCATCATGCCCTCGAAAACCTGGGTGACGCCGCCGAACAGGCCCGCGCCGCTATCGCCGATGCAACGGCGGCCGGCATCAGGCCGAAACTTCCCGACCACTCTACCTGCTTCGCGTTCACGCACGAACCGGAGAAAGACCCTGATCGGGCCTGCGTCCATGTCGAGGGCGGGTATGGTATCGCCATCATCCGCAACCCGGAAGGGCTCATCATCGACGTGTATCCGAACGACTGGATGGAGCCCATCGAAACGCTGACCGTCTGGAATGACGACGTTGCGGCGGCAGAATCCGACGATGACGCAGCATAAGGAGCAACGAGCATGGAAGCCATCGAAACCAGAACCGTCGAAGCCGGCGGCCGCACATACCGCATCAGCGTTTTCCCTGACAGCGATGCCGAATGCCCGAGCGAATGGGAGGGCTGGCGGCTCGTCTCGTTCAGCCACCGGCACCGCTCCTACGAAGCGCCTGAGCGCTATTGCAAGGGACTCGATGAAGCGGGTTACCCGCTACCGGCCCATATCGGCCTGAGCCGGATGCTCGATACCGGCACCGCCTTCTGGCTCAGCTACTACGAGCACGGGCTCTGCCGCTGGTCGCTGATGGGCGAGGGGCCTTACTGCCGCTGGGACAGCACCCGGGTGGCCGGCATCCTGCTCTGGGAGCGGCCGCCGCCCGAGCTTCCCTCTGGCTACCAGCCGCGTGAAGCGGATGCCCGACGTTTCCTCGACATCTACACCGACTGGGCCAACGGCCAGGTCTATGGCTACGACATCGAGATTCTCACCAGCTGTGCCAGCTGCGGAAGCGAGCAGGCCGGGCTGGTGGAGAGCTGCTTCGGTATTTACGGGCTGGAAACCGCCTTAAGCGAAGCCGAAGCCCAACTTCAACCACCCTCAAAGGAGTAACCACCATGAAACCATTCGACAACTACGAAATCTCCGGCTGCCAGCGCCTCGATGATGCTGGCACACCCGACCCGAATGGCAGCATCACCGTCACCTGCGACGACGATGAGGCGGAATTCTGGACGCTCTACGGCCATGTCCAGGGCGTGCGCGTGGAAGCCCTCGGCGATTACTCCAGCCGCGAAGCGGCGGAAGAGGTGTACCAGTGCATCACCGGCCAGCCGTTCCCAAACCTCTACGAGAGCGACCCACATATCCGCCGCATGCACCTTGCCGCCGAGGCGTTCGCGTTGCTGGAGCGTGCTGCCAGCGAACTCGAAATCTGGCAGATGAGCTGCGGCCCGGAGGGCGATCCCGACACGCAGGCCATCCTTGGCGAAATCCGCCACCTGTTTGCCAGGGCAGCAGGCGATGGCAGCGATGAGCCGGCTCCATCCCGGGACATCGCCATCACCTGGTCTGTCGAGGATGTGCTGGAAATCCGCCCGGACTTGAGCGAAGTGCAGGCCATCCAGGTCCTGCAATGGGCGAAGCGAAAACACGACGCGACCATCGGCATCAACTGGGAGGTGCTCGCCTGCCACGCGGAGTTCCTCTTCGGCGATGCACCGGCAACACCGTTACGCTTGACGTAAGGCGTAAGTATGATACAATTTATGAATGATAGTAAGCTATGGGGACAAGCGCACCCGGAGCTTTGCCGAGGGCAGGCGCGTCAAAGCGTTTGCCGGCATTGAGCGCAAAGCACAGATGCGGCTGGACCGGCTGGAAGCGGCCACTTCACTGCTCGACCTGGACTTGCCCGGCAACCGCCTGGAGGCACTCAAAGGCGACCGCAAGGGCCTGTTCAGCATCCGCATCAACGATCAGTGGCGGATTTGTTTTGAATGGCCCAACGGTTCGCCCGGCCCCTGTAATGTAGAAATTGTCGATTATCACTGAGAGGACGCTATGACACGACCACCGATACACCCCGGCGAGCACCTTGCTGAAGAGCTTGAGGAGCTGGGCTTAAGCGCGAGCGAGCTGGCACGCCGCCTGGAGGTGCCCGTTAACCGCGTGACCGCCATCCTGAACGGCCAGCGGGCGGTTACGGCCGACACCGCGCTCAGGCTCGGGCATTTCTTCGGCACCAGCGCGGAATTCTGGCTGAACCTGCAAAATCTCTATGAGCTTCGGCTCGCCGAAGCGGAAATCGGACCTGCCATCCGCCATCTCCCGATCCTGGAGAAACCAGCCCGCTTTCAACCCGGCTGAAGGAAGCTGCTGGCTGGAATCCGTTTCCGGGCCTCCGCTCCAGCCGCTTCTGCATTGCTATCAGCAGCATCACCGGGGCTCCAGGTCAGGGTGGCGGCCAGCGCCGCCCGTTGCTCTTTCGCTCAGCCAGAAGTTAGCCCCTCCGGCCCGGAGGGCGATCCCGACACGCAGGCCATCCTACGCGATGTCCGGGCCCTCGTTGCCAGGGCTTAGGGCAGCGGCAAGCTGTCTCAACCGGCCAGCATCTGACGCCGGGCTTCCAATCGCGGAAGCCCCCCTGTCCTGCCGGCTTCGGGTTTGCCCAACCGGCAGGTGAACTCTCCCGGCCTGGTTGCTTCGGCATCGACGGCCGCCGTATTGCCCGGGCATTCGCCCTGAGCCCCACCTCTCCTTCGGCCGGTAGACTCACCGCTCCCTCGGGCACGACTGGGGCATCAGCACTGGCCATTGCTCGACCATGGCAGCTTCGGAATAACCGCCACCCCCCATCCCTGCCCCCTCACCCGGTTTCAGCCCTGACGTCGGCAGTCTTTCCCCTGAATCGGCCCCTCGACGGACCATGGAGCCGGGCAGGCTCTGTTTTGTTTTTTCGTGTCAGACATCTCTCCTATGCACTGCATAGGGGGTGGTTTCACCGTGGAAGCCGCTTTCGGGCAATGGTTTAGGGCGAGGGGTTCAGTCAGGCGACTGACCGTCAGCGTATCAGCTCGATGGCAACCCTGGCATCGAGCCGCTTCCATGGTTTCAGGCCACCGCCTGGTCGCAATGGTCCCACATCGGACACGGACGGCACCGGGCCGGGCCGGGTCGTACGGCGATAGGGCGCTGAATATCCTGCCGGGCCTCGCGAATCCTGCCGGCGATGGCCAGCACCTGCTCCCGCAGCTCCTCCGTGTTCGCTACGCGGTGGCGGGTGCCATCGCCCAGCACAACGAAGCCACAAGGCGGCCGGACGCCGTAATGCTCCTCGATCAGGATGAAATACGTCCCGAGCTGGGCAAGGTGCCAGGGGTGGAGCTGGCGCGAGCTTTTCCATTCTTCGGGAAGTATGCAGGAGCCTGACCGGATCAGCCGATCCGGCCGGCCTCGCAGGCCGTAGCGCCTGGACGTCATCGTGAACCCGTCGAGCGAGACCGTCTCCGCCTCACTCAGGCCCGCATCACCCCGGGCTCCCTGCCCTGTGCGGCGCAGGCGGGAGCTTGCGATCATCAGCAGGATCGCAAGCGCGAGTAGCCAGAATTCAGGATTTTCCATCATTTGGAAAGCAGCCGCTCCAGGAACAGTCCGAGCAATACGAGCCAGGCGAGGGCGATCAGCATTCTTCCGGCACCGATGCCCCGTCCTGCCCTGCGTTCTGCGGCGGCCAGCCGCTCGTGGTGCGCATCACCCCGGGCGAGGTGCTCGCGGTTGACGGGCGGCAGTCCGAGCCCCTGCTGCAGCCGCCACTGCTCGGGGCAGCAGGCGAAAGTTGTGATTTCGCTCGCCGTCACGTACCAGCTTCCGGGTCTTTGTTTCTGCTTCATGGAGCCTCCCTGACCGCTTGCAGCATGGCACGAAGATGCTATTCTGTCCACGCTCCGGTACGGCAGGATTTGCGGCTTCAACGGCCTTGCCTGTCAGCCGTATTTCATGACTTCTTTCCGTCATGTAATATTGCTTACTTGTAATCATGGCGTCCGCTCGTCCTGCGTTCTTTCCATCCGTGTTGCCTGCCGTGTTCCTGACTTTCCTTCTGTGCGTCCACGCGTCAGGAAAGATTTCCTTCCTGATGGAAGACCGGTGTGACGGCTGGTCAGCAAGTATGTCGCCCTTGCTGACGGCTGGTAAGTACGCTGACTGACAGGTTGTGCTGCCGCACTACAGGAAACACAACATGATGTATTTAACGATTGCAGGCCGTGCGGAATGGCTGTATAGCTTCCGGCATGATTATCGTTGTCGCAAATTCGAAGGGGGGCGTCGGCAAGTCCACGGTGGCTGCCCATCTGGCCGTCTGGCTGCAGGAGCAGGGGCACCGGGTCATGCTGGCCGACTGCGATACCCAGCATTCCAGCTCCGAATGGATTGAAGAATCCTTCCCCGAGATACGCACGGTGCGGCTCGGCACGCCCGACCTCATCCTCGACAAGCTGCCTGAGCTGGCCGGGGAGGCGGATTTCGTCATCGCCGACGGCCCGGGAAGCAACACGGAGACAAGCCGGGCACTGCTGCTCAGGGCCGATTTCGCCATCGTGCCCTGCAAGGCGAGCATGCTCGAGGTCCGGGCGCTTGCCCAGGCGACGCTCGCGCTGCGCCAGGCCCAGGACATCCGCGGCGGCAAGCCCAAGGCTGTGATCGTCCTCAGCATGGTCGGCAAGCACTACCGACTGACGCAGGACATGAAGACGGCAGCAGCCGAGCTCGGGCTCCCGGTCGCGGAAACGCCGATCGGCCTCCGCCAGGTCTATGCCGATGCGCCGGGGCAGTCCACAGTGGTCTGGAGGATGGGCGCAAGGGCGAAGGATGCCGCCGACGAGATCCGGCTGCTCTTCAGCACGATCCTGCCCTGGGCCATGCCTTCCGTGAAGCCGAAACTCGGCCGCACCAGGGCGAAAACCTCGCCCGAGCTGGCGGAATTCTAATCAGGATGGAGGAAGCAATGACCGAACGCAGATCGCTCGTCGAGGGGCTGAAATCCCGACCCGAGACCGACCGCAGCCTTGAGGAGCAGTTCATCTACGGCAACCGGACGCCACGTGCCGAGGAGCCGCCGAAGACCAGGGCCCGGCCTCAGCGTCCAAAGGCGGCAAAAGCCCCGACGGCCCCGAAAGGCGAGGAAACACCAAAGGTTGACACCGCAGAGCCGGCGACATCGAAGCCAGCGAAGCAGGAAGCCGGCACCGCGACCGCTACCCGGCCGGCAGCGATCGTCTCCCGCGTGCCGTTTACCACCAGGCTCCGCGCCGACATGGCACAGGCCGTGAAACGTGCCTCGCTGGAACGCCAGCTGGAAGGCGTCGAGCCGAATACCGTCCAGGAAATCCTGGAAGACGCGCTCGAGCCGTGGCTCAGGGCGAACGGCTACCTCCAGTGACCAAACCGGCGACCCGCAAGAAGTCCCCGGCCGAGCAGCTGCTCTTCAGCCGCACCGCCGAGCGTCTTCTCGAGGCATCCGCATCCATCCGGAGCGAGCCGCCCGATCGCATCGACTTCCTGCATACCGTCCAGTGCCAGTGCGGCATCCCCTACCGCAATCCCGGCGATGCGATCCGGGAATGGGACCGGAAGCAAGGCGGGGCGGCGCTCCGCATCGAGGCGGGTTCGGCCATCGATCCCCAGACCGGGGAATTCGTGAAGCTCGGGCTTCCCTTCGGCGAGAAGCCCCGGCTCGTGCTCATCCACCTCGCGAGCGAGGCGGTCAGGACCGGTTCGCCCGTGGTCGATGTCGAGGATTCCATGACCGCCTTCGCCCGGTCGCTCGGCGTCGAGACCAACGGCCAGCAGCTCCGGTCGCTCAAGGACCAGCTCGCCCGGCTGTCCGCATCGACGGTCCGGATGGGCATGGTGGAGGAGGGAAGGGCCGTGCAGGTGAATACCCAGATCGTCACCGCCTTCGACCTGTGGTTCCCGAAACAGCCCGACCAGCGCGTGCTCTGGCCCTCGACGGTGCGTCTCGGCCATGAATTCTTCCAGAGCCTCGGCCGCCATGCCGTGCCGCTCGATCACCGCGCCGTGGCGGCGCTCTCCTCATCCTCGATGGCGCTCGACATCTATGTCTGGCTCGCCCAGCGCCTGCACCGCGTACCGGTGGCCAGGCCGCAATTCATCCCGTGGACGGCCGTGTACGAACAGTTCGGCCAGGGATACAAGCGGCTCCGCGATTTCCGCCGGAATTTCATCCAGACGCTCAAGCACGTGCAGGCCACCTACCCGGATGCCAGGATGGACCTGAACGAGGAGGGGCTCACGCTGGAGCACAGTCCGCCGCCGGTTGCTCCGAAGACGGTCAGCATGCCCGGTTTCGGAAAAGGGAGCCACGGTAAGTTGGTCGCGCCCCCCTCCCGGAAGACCGAAAACGAACCCGCCGCGTGAGCCGGGAACCGGGAAAACCCCGCGTCCGGCCGCAGGAAGAGCAGAACTGCGGCGGCTCCGGCTGCTCTGTGGACATCCGGCGGGACAGAGAAACTTATCCACGGTAAGTTAGTCGCGCCCCCCACGGTAAGTTGGTCGCTGCCGATCACGGGTTTCTGCGGGTTCCACCACGGTAAGTTGGTCGCACAAACCTATATTATATCCTATAATAAAAACCTATAGCTGTGGCACCCTCCCTGTGGATAAAGGATCTGCCCTTCCGGAAAGGCTGCGATACGGCAAGGCGAAAGGCCGGAAACCATGGAAGAGGAGCGAATCCGGACCGGAAAAGGGTGGTTCGCAGGCGGTATTTCCGGATGCGTAACGGTTTGAGAGCCTGATTCCGATGACGAGCTGCCGATGATCCGGGAAGGAACAGATCAGCGGGATTCGGATAAAACCGCCAGAGAAGGGGCAGGAGAGGCGATCGTGTCCGGGTCAGTCCTTACCAGCCAAAAGGCGGAGTTGGGTGCTCAGAGAGGCTGAAAATTCGATTACGACCCATTCCATGCACCGGGATCGATCCGTCTGCTCCAGGCGTCGCCCGAAACGCCATCCGGTGACGGGGCCACGGTAAGTTGGTCGCGCCCCCATCAGTAAGCTGACCGACCAGGCGTATCAAAGTCAGGCGACCGGCCGGATGCACTCCGGGCGGTTCACCATCGTCGATACCGCCAGGCTTCCATGACATCGGCCGGGAAGGGGCAGGCACCGCCTGACCCCTCCTGAGGCGGCAGGAATGACGCTCAGATAGCAAGACCCGGCCGGTTGCGGCAGCCGTGCAGGGCCCGGTGCGAATGAAAGAGCCCCTCAATAGCCGGCATCCCGTGCGCTTCTGGATGGCGTTCGGCCCATCCCAGAAAGGCAGCGATCGCATCCCGGTTGCTCCAGTCTCTGCCGATGCAGAGCATACCCCCGGCGTCCATCGAGCTGATGACCGTTCCTGCGAAGAGCAGGCACCAGGAGTTGTCGGACCCCTCCGATGGCTTGGCGCAGGAGCCTTCCGGCCTGCAGCTTCGGCAGGCATCGGCCAGTTCCGCCACGGTCGTGTCGTCGCTGATGGCCTCGCTCCGGGTGATGAGCCAGACCATTGCGATCATCGCCGCCAGCCCAACGGCGATGCCGGCGGCAAAAGCGAAAAGGAGGCGGGTACGAGCAGGAAAGGTTACCATGCAGCGACTATAGCAGTGAACTACTAACGAACATCTGAAAAATTCGGGGAAAGATTGACCCCGCATGTTTAACATGTTAAACATATTGATGTAATGGAAACAAGGGGACATGTATGCTGGGTGTACGACTGGAGCCGGAAATCGAGCAGCGCCTGACGGCGATTGCGAAGCAAACGGGGCGTAGCAAGAGCTACTACGTCCGCGAAGCTATTTTGCAGCTGATAGAAGACTGGGAAGACAACGCCGCCGCCATTGAAGCCCTGGAAAACCCGGGGAAGCGATGGACGCTTGAGGAGCTTGTGGAAGGCCGCGATCTCGAGGGTAAATGACCTGGCGTGTTGAATTCGACGACCGCGCACGCCGGTCCCTCCGTAAGCTCAACCCTCATATCCAGGAGCAGATTCTGGAGTATCTGCGTTCCCGTATCGCCACCGCAGAGGACCCGAGGCGGTTCGGCAAGCCGCTTTCCGGAAGCAAAGCAGGGCTATGGCGCTACCGCATTGGCGATCATCGAATCATCTGCTCAATAGCAGATGACAGACTTGTCGTGCTCGTAGTAGCGCTCGGGCACCGCAAGCTGATCTATCAGTAAACCGGGCTCAGCCCAGCGGCCGGATGCACTCCGGGCGATTGTTCGCCGGCCGGTTCACCATCGTCGATACCGGCCACGCTTCCATTGCTTCGGCAGGGAAGGGGACGAGGAGGGGCTCAAGCCGTTCCGGTTCCTGAACTTCCTGGCTGAGCCAGAGCCCGTATGCGTCGTTCGCCACGATCACCGGCATCCGGTCATGAATCGGCTCCATCAGCGCGTTCGGCTCCGTCGTTATGATGGAGCACGACTCGAACGCACCGTCCGGGCCTTCCCAGTAGTCCCAGAGCCCGGCGAAGCCGAACGGGCTGCCATCCTTCAGCCGGATGAAATACGCCTGCTTCCGGCTGCCCTCACGCTTCCACTCGTAGAAACCATCGGCGATCACGAGGCAGCGTTTCCGCCGGAAGGCATGGCGGAAGGCGGGTTTTTCGGCCACCGTCTCGGCCCGGGCGTTGATCATCCGGTTGCCGATGGAGGGGTCCTTTGCCCACGACGGCACCAGCCCCCAGCGCATCAGGTCGCACCGCCTGGCTCCGGAGTCGGGATCCCGCCGCACCGCCGCTACCGGCTGCGTCGGCGCGATATTGTAGCTCGCATCAAACGGCAGCGGGTCCGGGAGCTCGAACGCTTGCGCGATGCGTTCCGGCGATGAGGAGAGGGTGAAGCGTCCGCACATGGTCCTGAATATCGGCAGTGCCGGACCGGCCTTCAAGGGGGAGGGACGCTGGCCGGCCGGAGAAAAGCGTTGTATGCTTCGCGACGGTCTGGCACGATGTCGACGCCTGTTCACTGCAACTTCCGGACCGCAACCCATGCCGCAACCGCTTCAGCTCGAATTCTTCAGCCCGTACTCCGCCGGCCCGGTGCCACGGCCGCTGGTGGCGTTTCCGGTCTCGGCGGGTTTCCCGTCGCCGGCCGACGACCATCTCGAGGGCCGGATTGACCTGAACGAGTACGTGCTCACTCATCCGGCAGCCACGTTCTACGTCCGGGTGAGGGGCGATTCGATGTGCGGGGCCGGCATCCATGACGGCGATTTGCTCATCGTCGATCGTGCCGCTGAGTATGTGAACAACAGCATCGTCATCGCCCGCATCGGCGACGAGTTCACCGTCAAGCGCATCCGGGTGAAGGGGAAACGCATCTTCCTGATGCCCGAGAACGAGGCCTACGCGCCGATCGAGCTGAACGGCGAGGCCGACTGCGAAATCTGGGGCCGGGTGGTCGGATCGCTCCGCAAATTCTGAAGGCGGGCATTCCATGTTCGCCCTGGTCGATTGCAATAATTTCTATGCGTCCTGCGAACGCGTGTTCAATCCGACGCTCCGGGCCCGGCCGGTTGTCGTACTCTCCAACAACGACGGCTGCATTATCGCCCGCAGCCAGGAGGCGAAAGACCTCGGCCTGAAGATGGGCCAGCCGTATTTCGAGGCCCGGCCGCTCATCACAAAGCATGGCGTCGCCGTATTTTCCTCAAATTACGCCCTCTACGGCGATATGAGCCGCCGGGTCATGGAGACGCTGGAGCGGTTCTCGCCGGGGGTGGAAGCCTATTCCATCGACGAGGCCTTCCTCGACCTGACCCACGTGCCCGCCGGCCGGCTGATCGAGCACGGCAGGGAGCTTCGCGAGACCGTCGCCCGCTGGACCGGCATCCCGGTCGGTGTCGGGATCGCGCCGACGAAAACGCTGGCCAAGATCGCCAACCATCGGGCCAAGCGTGACCCGGAAGCGGCAGGAGTTGCAGCCCTGCCGGACAGGGCGGCATGGCAGCCGGTGCTCGAAACCTTCCCGATCGAGGATGTCTGGGGCATCGGCCGGAGATGGGCCGCCATGCTGTCGAAGCATGAAATCACCACCGCCGCGGGATTCGCGGCCATGCCCGATCTCTGGATTAAACGCCGGACGAGCGTCATCGGCCTGCGTACGGCATGGGAGCTTCGGGGCGAGCCTTGCCTTGAGCTGGAGATGGCCCCTCCGGCCCGGAAATGCCTGATGGTCTCGCGATCGTTCGGGAAGAAGCTGGAAGCACTAGAGCCCATCGCCGAGGCGCTCACCGCCCACGTTGCCCGCGCCGGCGAGAAACTCCGGGCGGAAGGCCTTGTCGCCCGGCACTTGATGGTGCTCCTGCAGACGAGCCGGCACGCCGACCCCGGCCGGCGATATTCGGCTACGGCCCAGGCGTCTCTGATGTACGCGACTTCCACCACGCCGGCCTTGCTCAGAGAGGCTATCCCGGCGCTGGAGCGCATCTACCGGCCAGGCTTCCTGTACGCCAAATGTGGCGTCATGCTGACCGAGCTCACTCCGGCATCGTCGGCCCAGCCGAGCCTGTTCGAGGGAGGCGACACGCCGGACGACAAGGCGGTCATGGAAGTTGTGGATGGTCTCAACCGCCGGATGGGGAAGGGGACGATCGCGTTCGGTGGCTCGGGCCTGGCAGGTCGGCCGTGGCACCTTTCCGCACGCATGCGCTCGCCCCGTTTCACGACGCGAATCGAGGAAGTGCCGGTTGCAAATTGCCACATCGCAAACACTTAGAGAAACCAGATGAAGGGAATTGAAGACCTAGGGAGATCATGGCATAGTGGATGGGCCTGAGACAGGCTCCGAACGCAAACCCTTGCAATTTATACGATTACCGATGAGCTTCGACGACACATAATAATCGCACCTTCCTTTCGCCACCTCAGCCTAGTTTACAGGATGCAAGATGATTGTTGATTGCATTTAACAATTGCTCTTTGTGAACGAGCCGATAGTATCTCTTCCTTAACTATGCGAGATCAGGGATTACGAACGATGTTCAGTGCTCCACGAGGGCGAGTTCCACACGTTGAAGGTAGGTGGTGAGGATGTCCAATCCTTTTTTTGACCATCCCATATTGAACTCTCCCTATGAGTGCCCGGGCCGTCACTGGGAGCTCGACGAGCATGGCCAGCCCACGCAGAAGATAATCGAGGCCCGCCGGCGGGCCGAGTTCATCACGCCGATTCCAAAGCCGAAGAAGCGGAAGAAAACCGGCACGCAGCAGAGTTTTGTCTTTGATGAAGGCAAAGGACTTTCGACGAAAGAGCAGCAATACGATCCTACCTCGATCATCAACGAGGTCAGAGGCTACGTGGATCGGTGGCGATCATGGCCAAATCCGGGCGATTGGCAGGTAACGCCCGAGACAGCACGCCTCCTTCAGCACTGGCGACATCATGACTTCTCCGGGCTTCGGCCCTTCTTTTGCCAGGTTGAGGCCGTTGAAACGGCCATCTGGCTGACCGAGGTCGCGCCGCAGTCGAAGGCAGGCAAACGAATTCTCGATCACCTCGCGGCCGCCAGCAAGGATGCCAATCCCGAGCTGTTCCGCATCGCGCTGAAGCTTGCGACCGGTTCGGGAAAAACGACAGTGATGGCGATGCTCATCGCGTGGCAGACCATCAACGCTGTGCGCCGGCCGGGCAGCAGACAGTTCACACGCGGCTTCCTCGTCGTTGCACCAGGCCTGACCATCAAGGATCGCCTGCGACTCCTTCAGCCGAACGATCCTGACAGCTACTACGCCAGCCGTGAGCTTGTGCCGGGCGATTTGCTCGAAGACATCAGCCGCGCGAAGATTGTCATCACGAATTACCACGCCTTCAAACTGCGCGAGCGGATGGAGATTTCCTCCGGCGGGCGGGCGTTTCTGCAGGGGCGGGGGGAGCCGCTCAACACGCTCGAGACCGAAGGTCAGATGATCCAGCGCGTCATGCCCGAGCTGATGGGCATGAAAAACATCATGGTGCTAAACGACGAGGCGCATCACTGCTACCGCGAGAAGCCGAAGGAAGAGGATGACGAAGACCTGAAAGGCGACGAGAAGAAGGAAGCCGAGAAGAACAACGAGGCGGCCCGGCTCTGGATTTCCGGCCTGGAAATGGTCAAGCGCAATCTCGGGGTCGCCCGCGTCATGGACTTGTCGGCGACGCCTTTCTTCCTGAGCGGCTCGGGCTATGCCGAGGGGACGCTCTTCCCGTGGACGGTGAGCGATTTCTCGCTCATGGATGCGATCGAGTGCGGCATCGTCAAGCTGCCTCGCGTTCCGGTGGCGGAGAACATCCCAGGCAACGAGATGCCCGTCTACCGGAATCTGTGGGAAAACATCCGGAAGGATATGCCGAAGAAGGGGCGAGGGAAGGCGAAGGAGCTGGACCCGCTCAAGCTGCCGACCCGGCTCCAGACGGCGCTCCAGGCACTCTACGGCCACTACGAGAAAACGTACAGACTCTGGGAGCAGAAAGGCATCAGGGTCCCGCCCTGCTTCATCATCGTCTGCCAGAATACCGCGATTTCCAAGCTGGTTTACGACTTCATCTCGGGCTTCCACCGCGAGAACGAGGACGGCACCACGACGCTCGAAAACGGCCGCCTGCCGCTGTTCCGCAACTACGACGAGACGACCGGCAACCCGCTGCCGCGGCCGAACACGTTGCTGATCGACAGCGAGCAGCTCGAAGCCGGCGACGCGCTGGACAGCAATTTCCGTAGCATGGCGGCCGACGAGATCGAGCGCTTTCGCCGCGAGATCGTCGAGCGGACCGGGGACCTGCGTGCCGGGGAAAGCATCAGCGACCAGGAGCTGCTTCGTGAGGTCATGAATACGGTCGGTAAGCCCGGCCAGCTCGGCGGCTCGATCCGATGCGTCGTCTCGGTCTCGATGCTGACCGAAGGCTGGGACGCGAACACGGTGACCCATGTGCTCGGCATCCGGGCGTTCGGCACCCAGCTGCTCTGCGAGCAGGTGATCGGCCGGGCGCTACGCCGCCAGTCCTACGATCTCAACGAGGAGGGGCTCTTCAACGTCGAATACGCCGACGTGTTCGGCATCCCCTTCAATTTCACGGCAAAGCCGGTCATCGCGCCGCCCCAACCGCCGCGCGAGACGATCCAGGTCAAGGCGGTGCGGCCCGAGCGCGACCATCTGGAGATTCGCTTCCCCCGGGTCGAAGGCTACCGTGTCGAGCTGCCGGAGGAGCGGCTGACCGCGGAGTTCAACGACGATTCCATCCTCGTGCTCACGCCGGATTTGGTCGGCCCGTCAATCACGCGGAACGCGGGCATCATCGGGGAGGGGGTGGATCTGAACCTCGAGCATCTCGGCGACATGCGGCCTTCGACGCTCGTCTTTAACGTCACCCAGCGCCTGCTCTATACGAAATTCCGCGATCCCGGCGAAGAGCCAAAACTCCACCTGTTCGGACAACTGAAGCGCATCACGAAACAATGGCTGGATAACTGCCTGGTATGCAAGGGAAACACTTATCCTGGCCTGCTGATGTACCAGGAGCTTGCGGACATGGCCTGCAACCGCATCACGACAGGCATCACTCAGGCATTCCTCGGGGACCGTCCCATCAAGGCATTGTTAGATTCGTATAATCCAACCGGCTCGACCATGCACGTGCGGTTCAACACGTCGAAGGCCGATCGCTGGGAAACGGACGCGACCCGCTGCCATGTTAACTGGGTGATCCTCGACAGCGACTGGGAGGCCGAATTCTGCCGGGTGGCGGAATCGCACGAGCGCGTCCGGGCCTATGTGAAGAATCACAGCCTGGGTCTCGAAGTGCCGTACCGCTATGGCTCGGAAATGCGCAAGTATAGACCGGATTTCATCGTCCTGGTCGACGACGGGCACGGAGACGACGACCTGCTTCACCTCGTCGTCGAGATCAAGGGCTATCGCGGCGAGGACGCCAAAGAGAAGAAGGCGACGATGGAGACGTACTGGGTCCCGGGCGTAAACCATCTGAAGACTTACGGGCGCTGGGCCTTCGCCGAATTCGCCGAGGTGTATCAGATCGAGGCGGATTTCAAGGCGAAAGTCGAGCGTGAATTCAACAGCATGATCGATGCCGTCGCAGCTGAGCCGGCGGAGCAAGGAAGCTAATCATGGCAAAATCGACGAAACAAAAGAGTGTGGAAACCCTGACCCATGAAGCGGACAGGCGGAAAAACATACCGACCGCCGAATATCAATCGGTCGTGAGAGAAGAGCACCAGAATCCGGTCCGGGTGGCCTACGAACGCCGCAATCGTGATCTCGATCCGCAGCTGGTCTGGCGCGGCAAAGATGAGCAGGACTGGAGCGACCTCGTCGTTCATGCGCCGCCGCTCTACATCCAGGAGAAAGTGCACCCCAAGGCGCTGATCGACGACTTGCTTCGCCGGACGAAGGAATCCGAGCAGGCGGCAGACCCGCAAGGGCTATTAATCCCTGATATATTCGCTGATTTCAACGGCATCGCTGAGGGAGCCGATAAGACCGAATTCTACCAGCACGACCAGAACTGGTCGAACCGCATGATCCTGGGCGATTCGCTCCAGGTCATGGCCTCGCTCGCCGAACGCGAGGGCCTGCGCGGTCAGGTGCAGTGCATCTATTTCGACCCACCGTACGGCATCAAGTTCAACAGCAACTTTCAGTGGAGTACTACTAGCCGAGATGTTAAGGATGGGAATACAGAGCACATCACGCGTGAGCCAGAGCAAGTCAAAGCCTTTAGAGATACTTGGAAAGATGGTATTCACAGCTATCTCACATACCTTCGAGATCGACTAACCGTTGCGAGAGATTTGCTTGCCGATCCTGGATCTATATTTGTTCAGATTGGCGATGAAAATCTGCATAGAGTTCGGTCTCTATTAGATGAAGTGTTTGGCGAAGATAATTTTTTATCACAAATTGGTGTTGTTAAAACATCAGGATTATCTGCCGCAGACAGAATGAGCTCAGCCACTGATTATATCCTATGGTACGCGAAGAAAAGAGAAACCGTAAAATACAGGCAGCTGCTTGTAGAAAAAGACATAACCTCAAGTTCTGGATCTATGTATCGTTACGTTTGTGATGAAGCTGGGGTTCCTCGACGACTCGCAGGATCAGAAAACGCCGATCCAAGATCTGCTTACAGGCTCGACAATATTACCAAGCCGGGTCCTGGGAGTCGCTATACGGTCAGTTACCAGGGGAGAAACTACACGCCAGGTGGGAGGTGGTGGGGGACAACTGAATTAGGAATGAGTCGAGTAATCAAAGCATCTAGATTAGCGTCGAGCGGGAATACAATTTCTTTTTTTCGTGCGTGGCAAGACTATGCAGCGATTCCTTTAAACAATCTCTGGACCGACACGGCAACCGGAGGGTTTTTGGAGCAGAAAGTGTACGTCGTGCAAACAACTGAAAAGATAATACAACGTTGTATGCTAACTGCTTCCGATCCTGGTGACCTCGTGCTGGACCCAACATGCGGTTCCGGCACCACCGCCACCGTCGCCGAACAATGGGGCCGCCGCTGGATCACGATTGACACTTCCCGCGTGGCGCTTGCCTTAGCCCGTGCCCGCGTCATGGGCGCTCGCTACCCCTACTATCTTCTCGCCGATTCCCGTGAAGGGCAGGAGAAAGAAGCGGAAGTCACACGAAGTGCCGCCTCGACGCAGCCCGTGCATGGCAACATCCGCCATGGGTTCGTCTATGAGCGTGTGCCGCACATTACGCTCAAATCCATTGCCAACAACGCCGAGATCGACGTCATCTGGGAAAAGTGGCAGGAGGAGCTCGAACCGCTCCGCGAATCTCTGAACGCTGTTTTAAAAAAGAAATGGCAGGAATGGGAAATTCCTCGCGAAGAGGATGAAAACTGGCCTCAAGAAGCGAAGAAGCTGCATGCAAAATGGTGGGATGCCCGCATTGCGCGGCAGAAGGAGATCGACGCCTCCATCGCCGCCAAAGCAGAATTCGAGTATCTCTATGACAAGCCCTACGAAGACAAGAAGAAAGTGCGAGTTGCCGGACCGTTCACGGTCGAAAGCCTCTCGCCGCACCGCACCCTTGGCGTCGATGAGAACGACGAGCTGGTCGACCCTTTAAGCAAGGCTGCCGACGACGGCCAGGGTTTCGAGCAAGTTATCCTTGAGAATCTGAAGCTTGCGGGCGTCCAGCAGGCCCACAAAGAGGATCGCATCACCTTCACCGCGCTCAATGCGTGGCCCGGCGAGATGGTCTGCGCCGAAGGCCGCTACATGGAAGGCGATGCCGAGAAGCGGGCCGCCATATTCATCGGGCCTGAATTTGGAACCGTGCAGCGTGCCGACCTGGTCGCCGCGGCCCGCGAGGCCGGCGACGCGGGTTTCGACGTGCTCATCGCCAGCGCCTTCAACTACGAGGCGCATACGACCGAATTCAGCAAGCTCGGCCGGATTCCCGTGCTCAAGGCTCGCATGAACGCCGACCTGCACATGGCGGGCGACCTGAAGAACACCGGCAAGGGCAATCTGTTCGTCATCTTCGGCGAGCCGGACATCGAGATCATTGAGGAGCCGGACGATCGCATCAGCGTAAAGATCAACGGCGTCGATGTTTTCCATCCGAACACCGGCGAGGTCCGGAGCGACGGTGCCGAAGGCATCGCCTGCTGGTTCATCGACACCGACTATAACGAAGAGAGCTTCTTTGTCCGCCACGCCTATTTCCTTGGTGCCAACGATCCTTATAAGTCCCTGAAAACGACGCTCAAGGCCGAGATCGACGCTGAAGCCTGGGCGACGCTGAACAGCGACACTTCCCGGCCCTTCGCAAAGCCAAAATCCGGCCGCATCGCCGTGAAAGTCATCAACCATCTCGGTGACGAAGTGATGAAAGTGTTCAGGGTCTAGGCTGATGGAATTCCGCATCGCTGATACGTTTACCGACAGTCTGGGTCGCCTGACCGCGGACGAGCAGAAGGCGGTCAAGACCACCGCCTTCGACTTGCAGCTCAATCCGGCCAGCCCCGGTATGAGTTTCCACAAGCTCGACCGGGCGAAGGACAAGCAATTCTGGTCGGTGCGGGTTAACGCAGACATCCGGCTCATCGTGCATCGCACGGCCGGCAGTCTGCTGCTCTGCTACGTCGACCACCACGACAAGGCCTATGAATGGGCGGAGCGGCGGAAGCTTCAGACGCATCCCAGGACCGGCGCTGCCCAGCTCGTCGAGATTCGGGAGACGGTGCAGGAAATTACCGTCCCGGTCTATGTCGAGGAGCAAAAGCCGAAGGCGGCCGAACGTAAGAAACCGTTGTTCCCCCACATCGCCGACGACGCTTTGCTGGATTACGGCGTCCCCGTCGATTGGCTGGACGACGTCAGGGCCGCGACGGAAGAAACACTCCTGACCCTGACCGACCATTTGCCGAGGGAGGCGGGCGAGGCGCTGCTGGAACTGGCAACTGGCGGTACGCCGCGAATGCCTCAGACGGTTCAGACCGTCGATAATCCGTTCGAGCATCCGGACGCGCTACGCCGTTTCCGGCTGATGTCGAATGTGGAGGAGTTGCAACGGGCACTGGATTATCCATGGGACAAATGGACCGTCTTCCTGCACCCCGACCAGAGGGAACTGGTCGAGCGAGACTATAACGGCCCGGCGCGGGTCTCCGGCTCGGCAGGCACCGGGAAGACGATTGTGGCGCTGCACCGCGCGGCCTGCCTGGCCCGCTCCCATCCCGACACGCGTGTATTGCTTGCCACCTTCACCGACACGCTGGCCAGCGCCCTTCACACCAAATTGCTCCGGCTGGTCAGCAGCGAGCCCCGACTTGCTGAGCGGATCGACGTCCATTCGCTCGACGCGCTGGGTCTGCGCCTCTACAAAGCCCATTTCGGACCGGCAAAGCTCGCGGATCGTGCTCTTATCCGCGGCTTGCTGCGTGATGCTTCCACCGCAGTCGAATGCCACCGATTCAGCGAACGCTTCCTGCTGACGGAGTGGGAACAGCTCGTCGATGCGTGGCAGCTTCAGAACTGGGAAGAATATCGCGATGTGGCCCGGCTCGGCCGCAAGACCCGGCTGCCGGAGGCGCAGCGGGCAATCCTCTGGTCGATCTTTGAGCGCGTTATCAAAGAGCTGGACAATCGGCAGACAATCACCCAGTCGAAGCTATTCACTTCTCTTGCTTCTGCACTCTCAAAGAGTAGAAATTCCCCGTTCGATTACGCGGTTATCGATGAGGCGCAGGACCTGACCGTCGCCCAAATGAAATTCTTCGCCGCGCTTGGCGCTGATCGACCGAATGCGCTTTTCTTCGCCGGCGATCTCGGGCAGCGGATATTCCAGCAACCTTTCTCATGGAAGTCGCTCGGCATCGACATTCGCGGCCGGTCACGGACGCTCCGTGTGAACTATCGCACCTCCCACCAGATTCGCATGCAGGCCGACCTGCTCCTCGGCCCCGAAATCCGTGACGTAGATGACAATGCCGAGAAGCGGAGCGATACGGTCTCCGTCTTCAACGGTCCGGCACCGTCAATCCACGCCCTGAATGATGCTTCGGAAGAGGCCCGGCATGTCGCCGGATGGCTGAATGAACTGTCAGAATTGGGCGTACATCCGCACGAAATCGGTTTGTTCGTCCGCTCCGAAGCTGAAATCGACCGTGCGGTGGCGGCGGCGACCGAGGCCGGGCTGCCCTATAAGGTGCTCGACAGGAATGTCAGCACGGTTAGCGGCTACCTGTCAATCAGCACGATGCACCTTGCCAAAGGGCTCGAGTTCCGTGCGGTCGCCGTCATGGCCTGCGACGATGAAATCGTCCCGCTCCAGGGGCGCATCGAGGCAGTAGGGGACGATGCCGATTTACAGGAAATCTACGACACCGAGCGTCACTTGCTCTATGTAGCCTGCACGCGTGCCAGGGATCACCTCCTCGTAACGTGCGTCGAGCCGGGCTCGGAGTTCCTGGACGATCTCAGGCAATGAACGATCATCAGCCAGAATCTTATGATCCTGAAGCGCTCGGAGGAGGCCGGTGAACTATCCCCTTCGTCATCTCTCCATCCGTGTCCCGTGGCATGATTCCGGCTGGACGGGAAAGATATGCGACGCTCCCCGTCTGAACGGGGCCTGCGCGAAGCTGAAGCGGATCGCCGCCGGGAAGGATGACGGGTTCGAAGAGGGCATCGCCGGGCGCAGCTTCGATGGGCTGGAACGCGAGCAATGGCCCTGCTGCGTCGAGGAGCGGTCCGCGTTCATGGCCCCGTTCGAGATGCACCAGGTGAAGCGCCACGCGCTTGCCGCGAGCGACCCGGCCCATTACGGACATTTCACTCCGACGGTCCAGCGCTATCCGGCCTATTCTGCCGGAGTTGTGCCGTTCTTCTGGCTGATGCGCGACAATCTCGGGACCTATCGCGATCTGCTCGAGCTCGACGTCGATCCCGAGCGCGAGCCGGAGCTGAACTACCAGACGAGCTGGATACACGAGGCGGAGAACCAGAAGGCGCTTCTCAACGGATTCGCGGCGCACCTCCGCTCTGAGGAATCGCTCACCCTCTTCTATGCGAAGCACGTCCCCTTCGTGGAGGGCACCGGCCGCATCCTCATCGGTGCCGGCCGGATCAGGCATATCGGCGACCTGACCGAATATGACCGGGCCGGTGACGGCCTGCGGGGGATGATCTGGGATCGCCCGGTCCAGCACTCCATCCGGCCGAAGGGCAGGGATGGGTTCCTCATGCCCTATCACGAGGTGCTCGAGCGTGCGGAGCAGGACCCTTCCCTTGATCTGGAGCGTTACACGGCTCACGCCCCCGAAGGGCACTGGAGCGAATTCTCCTATGCCAGCGAGCTCGTGACGCATGACGGTGCTATCGCGGCACTGCTGTCGATGGAAGTGACCCTTGGCCGCATCGAGGCGGAGCTGGGCATCGCGACCGGCTGGCAACGCCAGTGGCTTCACGACGAACTCATCCGGCTCTGGAAGGTGCGGGGCCCGTTCCCCGGTCTCGGAGCGGTCCTCTCCTCGTTCGGACTGTCCCGCGGCCTCTTCGTCGCCCACGCCCTGCAGCAGAAGGCCGGGGACAATGCGAATCCCTGGCCGCTCGTCGATCAGGCATTTGCAAAACCCGAAAACCTGCTCCCTCCGGAGCTCAGGCGGGATCTGAAAGAGCTTGCCCCGACCTGGCGCAGCCTGCCGAAGGAACGCCGCGAATACCTGATGCTTCTGAGCCGGTTCGAACTGACGGTCGATCAGGCGCGGGACCTGTATGACAAGGGCTCCCGTTCGAAGAAGGGCTGGGGTGCGACCGATCGCGAACTCCTCCAGAATCCGTACCTGTTCTATGAAATCAGCCGCCACGAATCCGACGGTATCGGCCTGCTGAACGTCGATCGGGGGATTTTCCCGGAGGATACGGTCCGACTCCTGCATCCCCTGGACGAACCAACGCGTCTCGATTCTGCCGTCGATCTGCGGCGTATCAGGGCTTTCACGGTCGATGCGCTCGAACGGGCGGCTGTCAGCGGGCACACGCTCCTTTCCTGCGATGCGATCGTCGAATCTGTCGGCAACGTTGCAGTCCGGCCTCCTTGCGCAGTCACCACCGATATGCTCACCGCCAGGGCCGGCGACATGGGGCCGGTCGTCACTGCTGCCGATGCTGGTGAGGAGCCCGGGCTGCAACTGGAGCGATATCGCGATATTGGCGAGCTGGTGCGGAAACAGATCGTCGGTCGCGTGGAGGGTAAACGCCATGCTCCGGTGTTTGACTGGGCCGCGCTTCTGGAGGCCAGGCTTGGTGTTGCGGAGGAGGATGACGAGGAGAAGCGGGCCAGGCTCGAGAAAATAGCCGCCCTTAAAGAACTGGCAGAGTCGCGGTTCAGCGTTCTCGCAGGCCCGGCCGGTACCGGGAAAACGACGCTGCTCGGCCTGCTCTGCGCACAACCCGATATCCGTGCCGGGGGCCTGCTGCTTCTCGCCCCGACGGGCAAGGCACGCGTGCGCATGCAGGAACTCGCCGGTCACACCGGATCCCGTGCCCAGACCATCGCCCAGTTCCTGAATCAGTGGCACCGCTATGACGGGCGGACTGGCCGATACCGGCTGAGCAGCGACCGGCCGAGGGCTAAGGGTTACGGGACGGTGATCATCGACGAGGCGTCGATGCTGACCGAGGATATGCTCGGAGCCCTGCTCGACGCGCTCCAGGGCGTCCAGAGGCTGATCCTCGTCGGCGACCCGGCCCAGCTCCCCCCAATCGGGGCGGGACGGCCCTTTGTGGACATTATCGCCCGGTTACGACCCCCCGATTATGATTCAGCCTTTCCCCGAATTGCCCCGGGATACGCCGAGCTGACCATCGAACGGCGTCAGGCGGGCGCTGATCGGCCTGATCTCCGGCTCGCACGCTGGTTCAGCACGACACCCCCATCCGCTGGCGGAGATGATGTGTTCTCTGCAGGCGACCGTGAGCATCAGGTCCTTCGCTTCGTGCAGTGGGAGACGCCGGACGATTTCCAGGAGAAGCTGACCGAAGTGCTTGTCGAGGAGCTCGGGCTGGACGGTTCCGGGGATATCCCCGGGTTCAATCGTGCCCTCGGGGCAGTCGCCCATAAAGGTTACGACTATTTCAACGCGACGCGGGCGGGAAAGCCGGGCTCCATCGAGGCCGTTGAAGCGTGGCAAATCCTGAGCCCGCTGCGCGGGATGCCGTTCGGCGTGAGCGACGTAAACCGACAGATTCACGAACGGTTCCGGGCCGGCTTCCTGGAGCTGGCAGGCCGGAGGCAGCGTTCCATCCCGAGGCCCATGGGCGTGGAACGGATCGTGTACGGCGACAAGGTCATCAATCTCGCGAACCATCAGCGCGACGGGCACAGGGTCTTTCCCAGGGAGGGGGCGCTCGGATATCTGGCCAACGGTGAGATCGGACTTGCCGTCGGGCAATGGAAATCGAACGGGTATCCGCGGATTCTCAAAGTCGAGTTTTCCTCGCAGAAAGGCTATACCTATGATTTCTACGCCGGTGATTTCCGCGAGGAGGGAGATGCTGCACTCGAACTCGCCTATGCGCTGACCGTGCACAAATCGCAAGGCAGCCAGTTCGGCCTGGTCATCCTCGTACTCCCCGAAGCTCATCCGATCCTCTCTCGCGAACTGGTCTATACCGCCCTGACGCGGCACCAGGAGCGGGTCGTCATCCTGCATCAGGGGCCGAGGACGCTCCTGAAGGATTTCGCCGCTCCCCATCGGAGCGAAACCGCCCGTCGTATGACGAATCTGCTCCGTCCATGCCGGATGACGGAGATACCCCTGCCCAAAGGGAGCGTGTTCCTGCAGGAAGGGCTCATCCACCGGACGAGCAAGGGGCAGGCCGTCCGGTCGAAATCCGAATTGCTGATTGCCGAGGCGCTCATCAGCGGCGGCGTATCGTTCGAATACGAGAAGGCCCTGACACTCGGCGGCTCGACCCGCTACCCAGACTTCACGATCGAAGACGAAATTTCCGGGAACACCGTCTACTGGGAGCACCTCGGGATGCTCGACCGTGAAGAATACTCCCGAAGCTGGGAGAAGAAACTTGCATGGTATCGGGCCAACGGTGTTCGCCCGGTGGAATATCCCGATCCAGACCCCGATCCAAATCCCGAGCCGGGAGCTGCGCTGCTCCTGACGACGAGTGATTCACCTGGACAGGGCCTCGACATGGGCCGGGTCAGAAGCCTGATCCGGGATCATTGCGGCGGCTGACCGGCCCCATCGCAATACGGGTTGAACGCATACTTGTGGATGCTATTGTGACGATCTGTTGAATTTTAGGGTTCCTGTTGCAATGCCTTACGTGCCAGTTTCATCCCTGCCATCTACCCTGTGGAGGGAAGGAAGGTATTACATTGCTCGTCCGCTCCAGGCCTCGTACGTGAGCCTGCTGGAGGCGATGAACCTGCTGGAAGCAGCCCGTTCAAAAAGCCAGAAGAAGAAGGTATTTGGAGGAAAGACTAAAGAAGAGTCAGAGGAACATTTCACGCATCGATTCTGTGCATCCGCAACGCGAATCCAGAACGTTGTCCTTGATGCCAATGACAAGTTCGATGACATCCCGAAGGATGTGCTGCTCACGTTTTCTTCCCACGACGTCGCTATCCTTGACATTCCCAGCGGCCACGGAGCGAGCGGCCTATCTCTTCTGTCGATGATTCACGAGCTCAGGGCCGCGAAAATTATTCCTCAGATTTCTTTGAATGTTTATTTGCTTGCCGGAGACTATTCGGAAACATCCCTGGAACTTTATCGGGAGATGATTGATCGCATCGGCCCCGAGCTCAGCAGGACAGGGATTGAGGTCCACCTTGAAACCATGCTCTGGGATGCTCTGGATCTGGTGAGCACTAATCGGTTGTGTTATCGGTGGGAAGAGCTTGCCGAAGGAATGACCGAGGGATTCGTGCTGGTGACAAATTTCAGCGGAGATGGGAAGAACCTGCTCGACGAACTGTCTGAGCAGATTCGACACATTTCGGTAAGGGCAGAACACAACGGCTCGACGATTCTTTGGGTTGAGCCTGGCGATCCGGGTGGAAGAAAGTTCCTGGCAAGAATCGGCAAAGCGATTGCATCTCTCTTTGGAAGCCCCGCCGTTGAGGAGAAGGACATCCCGATGAGCGAAGCGAAATGGTGGCATGAGCTCCATGAGTGTGAGCACCCGGTCCGATCCGCAGTCCAGCAGTATGTGCGGCCCCGATGAGTACCCATGCAGCCAGTCCCGGGAAGCTGTTACACCTTCGCTCGCTGAATTATCTCCGTCGCGACTACGCGCTCAGCTACGTTGGCAGCAGGCTGCTCGTCGATGGCTTGGATCCGTCGATACTCGACGACTGGACCGATACCTACCTGATGAGGATGGCTCGCACGGGCAGAAATCCGACGTACTGGCAGCATAAAATTTTTAAGTCTGTTCAAGGTGACGGCACTATTGATTACCGGAATTGCCTCGCCGGAAGCCCTGTGACTCATCTGCTCGAGGTGTGGGCACTCTGGAAGCTGAGTCAGGAGGAGGCGTTTAGGAGTGCTCCCTGTATTTACAGCTATCGATGGTCAAGTCCGCAGAGCCACCATGTCTTCCAGTATTTCATGGCGGGCTATCGCGAGCGGGAGCAGGCGATTACGTATGCGGGAAAGCAGCTGAAGAAGCCCCATGTGCTGATCTTCGACCTGAAGGGCTTTTATCCGAGCATTGATGTCGAGCGAGCGTTCAGACTCTTCAGGCATCGCGCTGAGAACTCTTCCCTCAGCGGGACTGATCTCGAGACGGTTCTCTTCAGCGCCGAGGGCGTCTGCCAGGCAAAGAAGCGGGGAGGCCTGCCCGTCGGGCCGCCGCTGGCGCATGTGATCGCCAATCTATATCTGGAGCGGCTTGATGCCTTGTTGAGTGTCCATTTTCCCGGCCGGTATTTCCGCTACGTTGATGACATCGCCATCGTCGTCGAGTCGTCGGAGATCGAGCGGGCCAAAGGAATTTTTGCTGCCGAAGTTGAGCGAGAGGGGCTTGAGATTAATCAAGAGAAAACGGACATACACGCCCTGAAGCTCTGGGACAGGCGGCTGGAAACACTCACAACTGAAGATTCCTCGGTCACGTTCGGCGATCTCGTGGTCAATCTGATTCATTATCTTGCACACAATCCAGGCGATTTCGATTCGCTGCGGGCCAGGTTCCATGCCGAGGGGTTCCCCCTTCCGTTTTCTCGGGTCAGGTCCACGGCGAATTACCGTCCGGTCCGATGGTACCTACAGCGAGCTTGGGTCATCGGCCTTCGGAGGCTCGGCTATTCGTTCACACTGGATCGCCTGATTCGGGATGCTCACCGGCTGAGGTCGCGATTCGTGGAGCGTGCACAGGCTCTTGCTGATTCGGATCTCCCTTCCGAGGGTATCGAACGGCGATGGGCCGTGCAGAACCTCCGCTACACTTATAATCGCCTGCTTTACCTCGTCCCGACCGGGGAACTGGATCGTTACAGGACACTGATCCCTGAATCGCACGAACTCATTCAGACTAGAGAAATCTTCGACGCGCTGATCACCGGAGATGCCAGCAGGATCGTCCGTTTCCCGGGTCCGGCCCTGGCGGCCTTCGCCCAGCTCTGGAAGGAGAACCGTGAGGGGAGCCCTACCATCAACTGGTCAATCAAGCCTGAGCTGCATGAGCGAGATGCTGCCATCACGCTCGCGTTGCATGGCCTGGCTGATATTCCGTCCGGGTGGATGGGGGCATTCCCCTCAGATACCGGTTACAACATGACGGCCCTGAAACTCGCGTCCCACCCCCATCCCCAGGTGCGTTCGCATCGGGATTGTTCCTACATCGACGAGGTCGAATCGCTGTTCCTCAACAACGACATTCCGGCGGCAGAATGGCTGAACACCCGCTATGACGATAACGAAGATGTGGTCCTCCCTGCGTTGGCCATGGATGGAGGCTCTGGCGCGGGATTCGATGTACCCTATTAATTATTATTCGGCTCTTAACACCTTCACAACCGTCGCCAGTGGCAGGAACAGATGGCTGGTACATCCCAGCTTGCGGCCACGGTATACCTGGTCGACCGCCAGCTGGCCAACGCGGGCGACCGGAACGCTCGGATAGCGGGACAGCTTCTTCGCCGTTGCTTCCAGCATTTCAGCCTGCGCCAGCCTTTGGTGGTCCTTGTCAAAACTCACGATTAATCCCTTATAACCTTGTATTCTTTGCTATTGTTCGGGCTCAATCGGACCGCGAGCACTGTGGCGAATCCGCAGCACCCAGACGGTTTCGCCCTCGATGGAAAACAGAATTTTGAAGACGCCGTGCCGGCGGCCGTAGAGCCTGAGCCGGATCTCACGACCCAGAGCTTCGGAATCATCCTCCGATACTGGGCACCGCGTTGGTTGCGATTCAAGCGTCTTCAAGGCACTTTCCAGCCCCTGATACCAGCGACGGGCCACAGCAGGCGAACGTTCGGCGTACCAGCGCAAGGCTTCCATCGCCTCCGCGTCGGCTGTCCGGGTGACGATAACGCGATAGGTCACTGCCGCGGGGCCTGCTCATCCAGTATTTTCCGCATCTCAGCCAGCATCTCCTCCGCAGGGCGGCCCTGCCCGGCTTCCATCTCGGCAAGCGCACGCCGGGTTGTTTCCACTTCCTCGGCGTACTCGGCCAGCTCCAGAAGCTTCTGGTAGGATTTTGCATCCTGGACCACCAGCTCCGCCTTACCGTTGACGGTCAGGACGACAGGCGCGCCCGTCTCCTTCAACTGCCGGAGGAATTCAGGCGTATGCCGCTTGAAATTGGACAGCGAGTTAATGTCGCGGTTGATGTCAAGCATGGTATCCCCTTTGCGCTCAATTTGCATCAAATTTAATGCTACATGGTTGCGGGTTGAGAGTCAATTGCGAGCTTAGCCATGGCAATGACGAGAACTATCGATCTCTGCCGTGGCAGAGATAGCAGAAAAAGAGGCGGAAAAACATGGAAAATCCGGTATTCTTCGGACACCGGTTATGGCTGATGTGTGAGTCGCAAACCATTTGAATGAAACGTTTTATATGTTCCTCGCTCGCCGCATTCGCAATGCTGAGGTTGTGGGTTCGATCCCCATCCGCTCCACTAACTCGAATTCAGATCGGTAGTTGCAAAGAAGAGGCGAAAAGCAGAAGTATCAGCCGTGTTGTCCTTTGGCTGATGCGCATAAGATATACATCATGTGTGCAGGCCCGACCTGAGAGGCTATTCGGCAGGCTCGGCACGAAGCAAAGGCCGTGTCTTCGGCCGCGAACTTGAGCAATGGGCGAGAAACATCACTCGATTATAAGATGAAGGAGTTGACGTTAATAACGTTTCCAATCAAGGGTCATGAATTTTACTTATAAGTTTACTTTGATGGATCGAAGCCACGTTCCATCGATCTCGATGACCCCATCCGGAACTTCTGTCGAGTCTCTTGAGTGGCATGGACGCCTGATTCTTGGCTACTCGGCCAGAATCGACTCAATCGAACGTAGCAACTCGCGGTAACGATCGACCTCGGGAACGTCGGCGATGAGTTGCTGCGCTTGATTTCTGGATTCTTCGAATATCTCTTTGGCTCTCGATGTGTTGCTCTGCGTGAGGAGTTTGCCCAGGTCAATCAGCGTGAGTACCAGGTCTTCTCGCAACGCATCCTCAGGGTAGAGGCGGATTTGGTGACGGAGCGCTTGCTCCTGGCGTAGCAAGTGGGATTCGGCCTCCTCGGAATTCGATGCCAGTGTGATTCGCGATCGGATCTTGAGAACCTGAATCTCGTTCCAATCTTGGTCCCGCTTTGGAAGATCGCGGAGTTCCGGCGATTGGTACACTGATTCAGCCTTCGCCACCGCCTGGAGCGCTTCATCGTAATGTCCCAACGCTTCAAGACAACGGGCTTTGAGGACTAGCGAAAATCCAAGCGTGTTGACCGGATCCGCTTCGTCAGGTTGGAGCTCGCGCCAGCGTTCAAGGGCTGGGAGCAATTCTGCGGCGACTTCGAGTGCTTCCTGGTAGTTTTTCTCCCTGCGGTTTTCGATCAAGACACCCATCAAGATGCGACACTCGGTGGCCACTAGCTCAGCCGATGCGGGATACAGCCTGGCCAGCCTCTGGGCCTCCGCTCGGTAAAGTGCGGTCGTCTGACGCGCCTCCTCGATTCGACCCAGCTTGATCGACAAGGTCTCTCGTGTTTGCAACAGATCGATGTATCTGAGTCCTACCGTCAAATCGTCCGGTTGCTTTGCTCGCGTCGATTCGACATGTCGGCGGTAACGCTCGCAGGTCTGTTCCGCTTCAGGGATCAGGCCATTCAGAAACTGAACTGTACAAAGTGAGGACAGCGCAGCTCCGTAGCGTTCCGCGGCGTCTCTATCGTCGGGTCTAAGCGCGACCAGTTGCTGATGGAGCGCAGCGGCGTCCTCCATCGATTCGAGCATCACGGCTGTCGCGTTGGGCACCTCGAAGAGCTTCTCCGAGACTCGGTCGACCACACGGCTCAGCGCATCCTGACTCAGCTGGAATGCCTTCTCTGACTCGGCCCTCGAGATCATCAACGCTGTATTGGTCTGCGAAATTTCGTGTGCTGCCCGCTGAAGCGAAATCGACGCTCCTGTCGCGGCAACGAGGAGAGCCGCTCCTGTGCCCAACGTCGCTGCCTGCCAGGGTCGTCTTCTCACCCATCTATTCCAGCGCTCGAGTCGGGTTGACGGTCGAGCCAGAATTGGCTGACCTGAGAGCCAGCGTCCCAGGTCGTCTCGAAACGCGGCGGCCGTCTGGTATCGCTTGTCGCGGTCGATGGTCATGGCCTTTGAGCAGATGGTCTCAAGATCGCGCGGAATGTCGTCGTTCAGCTCTCGCGCCGGCTTCGGCTCGTGATGAGCGACTTGATGAAGTACCCGGTGCGGGAGGCCATGAAACGGAACCGTCCCAGTCAAGCACTCGTAGAGAGTGACGCCCAGCGAATAAACATCCGCCCGCGGATCGTTGAGCGCCTTTGCGTCATTTAGACTCTCGGGGCATAGATACTCGGGAGTGCCGAGCAGTCGTGAGCCGTCCGCTGTCGATAGCTCGCTCGAGACCGTCAGCCGAGCCAGGCCGAAATCCCCCAGTTTGGCCCGGCCGTCGTTCTCGTCGATCAGAATGTTGCCCGACTTCACGTCCCGGTGCACCATCCCCGCAGCATGCACGGCCGCCAGCGCGTCGGCCACTTGCCTGACATAGTCGGCAGCTCTGCGAGGCGAAAGACAACTCTCGCCCTGAACCAAGCGTCTGAGCGATCGCCCTTCAATCAAAGGCATGACCAGAAACAGCCCACCGTTTTCGAGCCTCCCCAACCCGTGAATGGGTACCAGATGGTCGTGACGCAGGAGAGCCGAGGCACGCGCCTCGCGCACCAGCGCCTCGCCGCCCTCCGACTCTACGCGGTCGGGCCGCAGGCACTTGATCGCCACCATGCGATGGAGCGTTGTGTCCCACGCGCTGTAGACTACACCTGCCCCACCCCTCCCCAGCAGCCGCTCGATTCGGTACCCGTCGACTTTCGGATGGTTCAGCAAAGTGCTGGGGTCTGGCCCGGAATCAAGGCTGCGAACTCGACCTTGCTCCAACCGCTTCAGTCGCTCGACGATCTGATCATCAGAGTCGCTGGCCGAGTCCGGCTGCAGATTGGAGAAGTCCGACAGCATCGCCGGCTCGGTGAGTGTATCGAGCCTCGCTTGACAGCGCTGACAGCTCTCAAGGTGCCGTCTCAGATTGTCAGCCGTCTCATGTTCGAGTGTTTCGTCAACAAGGCGGCACCACTGCTCATCAGACGGACAATCGAGATTGTTCATGGAAGGCAACCGGCCCAGGCATTAACTTGGAAGGGGCAAGTCGTTGGTCAACTCCTCAACTATCGCAGAGACCCGCTTCAGGACGCGCGACTTGGCCACATAAACCCAGTCGAGCGGCACCTCGAACTCTTGCGCCACCTGAGAAGGCGTCTTGCGGTGGATCCAGACGCCCTCGAACACGTTCCACGTTCGCGGCTCGAAATGCGGCCTGCACTCCTGCAATGCCACGGCCAGAATGTGGCGAGCGAATGCTTCGTTCCAAGCAGGGTCGTTGTCGGCCAAGTCGTCCATTCTCAGAAATTCGACAGCGGACCTGGGTTGATGGCGTTTCTGATATCGCCTCACTTCGTTACGTACCACAGTACCTAGCCAGTCTCGAAACCGGCCTCGATCCGGGCGGTACTCGAACGAACGCAACGACTGGAATACGCGAGTTAGCACCTGTTGGGCCACATCCTCCGCTTCGTCCCACTTCAGGCCCCTGCGTCGGCAGTCTGCCAGGATCAATCGCCCATACACTCCCACGAATCGACGCCAGGCCTCATTGTCTGAGGCATCTCTTACCCGCACGAGCAAGCTCGGTCGGGTTTCGAGGTCGTCTGGCTCCACGCTCATAAATACCCTCTCAGAATTGACGACTTGCGCGGCCTTCGAAAAAAAACGCACGATGACACTGCTCCGCGCAAGGTCGAGGTGATGGACGGGTACTTGGTTGATGTAGGCAATCTTGCGACCTCATCATTCTGGGTGGGCTCTCCCATGCGCCGCAAGGCATCTTCCCGGGCACGTCTCGATTTCGAATCGCTCGAAAAGCGTGAGCTGTTGGCGACTTATCGCTGGCTTGGAGGCAACGTCAACACCAGCGGTCTCTATGCCTGGGACCTCCCGGCCAATTGGTTCAACGAAGATCTGGGTCAGGCCGGACAGGGTGTGCCAGGTGCGGAAGATACAGCCCGTATCGTCGACAATAGGACTCGGGTCGACCTGTCTCGTGACGTCACTGTCGGCACGCTCCTCGTTGGCGGGAGTTTCCGTGACCAGAACCATCAGATTCAGACCCAGGGACACACGCTCACGTTTGGTGGCGGCGCGATCAACGCCGGTTGGCTCTTTGGATCGTTCGTCAATACTGGAGAGCTGACGATCAATGCCCTAACGGGTGCCCAGGATTGGCCTCTGTCGATCACCGGGGATCTCACCAACACTGGGACGATCGACGTTCAGAGCGGAACTCTTCGGACGGTCATCCCGGTCGGTGGGGGGCTCCAGACAACACTCGTCAATACCGACGAGGCCGAGATTCGCATCCATGAGGGAGCGACGCTCGGTGCAGGCCAGACCTGGATCGGCAATATCCAGAATCACGGTACGATCGCGAAGGTGGGGGGTGCCGGTCCAGGAATACTTGGCATGCCCGTCATCAACCTGCCGGGCGGAGCGTTCCGAGTCGACTCAGGGACGCTTCAGCTTACAGGCTCCAATCACCGCTTCTCCGGTGGTGAAATCGTGGTCGCCCCAGGCACCCTCTTCGAGGTTACACTTGAGTTCATTGGCGGAACAACCACACAAGTGACCGACCCGCTTATAATCTCCGGTGGCGGCACGGTTCAATTGAAGCGTGGTGAGATCCAGCTCAACTCCTCCTTGTTCATCAAAGACAACACAGCCTTTCTGCTCGAGAGTGGCGATTTCGCTCAAAGCAGTCGTATCTCCGGCTCAGGATCGCTCGAATCGGGCACAATCGATATCCGCAAGGGCTGGCTCTCTTTTGCGAGGCTGACGAATCGGGGCGAGGTCCGGTTCTCGGGGCAAGGTTCGAGTGAGTCTGTGCTTCACGGATCGACGCTGATCAACGAGGGATTGGTCGTTTTCGATGCACCGAGCATCGAGATCGCCGGATCGGGGCTCACGAACACCACCACGGGCACGATCGACATTGTTCGTAGCGGCCAGCTTCATTACGGCATCTTTGGCGGCTCGGCTTCCAATTTCCGTGAATGGCGCAACGAAGGACTCATTCACCAGCATGCAGGGGTCGAGAGCTTCAGCATTGCATCCGTTCAGTTCATCAACAGAGGGGGCACCATCCAGGTCGACGTAGGCACCTTCGACCTCTCGGGAAACATCGTGAGTGGCTGGGAGCAGATTCTGGATGTCACTTCGCGCGACGCGACCCTGATCGTCTCGCCTGGTGCAACCCTCGACTGGCACGCCGTCGGTGGTGTTCACGGGTTTGGCGGCCTGTTCACGGCCACTGGCGGTGGCTCTGTGATCCTCGGAGGTACGGCCTTCGCCTACGCTGACGACCTGATCCTCCAGGGTGATTCCGGCATGTTCCGGTTCCACGAGACCAGCGGCTGGTACGGACGGATCGAAAACCGAAGTGACCTCACGATCGAAAGCACAACCGGACAGAATATCGGTCTGGTCGGAGACTTCGAGAATTATGGAACCGTCCGTGCCACAGCTCCTGTCCCTCTCAACCCGCCATTCGCGGCGGGGACCGGACGGCTTTTCAACATGCCAGGAGCGACCTTTGAAACCGCGCCTGGCGCCTGGTTCGTAGGCGGCGGGCTCAATTCCAGCCTCGAAAGCGACTCTGGCCCTCTGATTCGCAACGAAGGCCACATGAGCCTGGATGGCACGGTCACGGTCAACGCCAAGCTCGACAACCTGGGTACCGTCGAAATCAACGGAGTCACAACCTTTCAGGGCATCCGTGGCCAGGACCTCGGCAGCGGCCTCTCCGGCATGAATGGAACCTGGATTGTTCACGACGGCGCGGAGTTCCGCTCAAATCCCACCTTCAACACCATCGCGGGCACTGTCCAGCTCAATGGCCCGGGCAGTGTGCTCGCTGCCGCCAACCTGATTCGCCAGGTCAACGGCGCGCTCATCCTGGGCGAGAACGCCACGGCCACCTTCACCTTGCCTCTCACCAACTCTGGGACAATCACCCTGAGCCCGGGTGCCATCTTGAGCGCCAGCCAGGGATACACGCAAACGTTTGCCGGCACACTGGTGAACCACATCGCATCACCTGATCGCTTCGGCAAGCTGATCGCCGGAGCGCCCACCGCGTTGGACGGCACGCTCGAGGCACGACTCTCTTCCGGTTATGTGCCAGGAGCCGAAACCACCTTTGAAATCCTCACCTCCACCGCCCTCTCGGGCGGCTTCGCTCACCTCGCCTCTGCCGACTTGGTGACCGCTTACACCGGAACCTCAGTACTCCTGGGCCGAAACACCGTGGCCGGTGACCTCGTCGTTGAGAATGTGGAACTCATCGGCGTCACAGGCCCGCTTGTTCCCAAGCAGCCTTTCCAGATTCGCTACACAGTTCGCAACACCTCGGACAATCCCGTCGCCGGCCCGTGGTCGGACATTGTACATCTCGCTCAGGGGGCCACTCGCGGAATCGGCGCCGCACTGGTCGGTATATCGGGACCGACCGACAATTTGCTTGCCGGGCAGTCAACCGTGATCACGCTCGACCTTGTCACTCCGGCCTTGCCAGGTGACTGGAACGTCTTCGTGACCACTGACCGCCGAGGAGTCATCCCCGATCTTGACCGCTCGAACAACATCGGCCGTTCCAGCACTCCACTCAGGATCGAGCTTCCTACGCTGACGCTTGGAAGTTCAGCCACGATCGCGCTCGACCGGGGCGAGAGTTATGGGTATGCCCTGGTCATTCCTGTGGGAGCGGGTCCAGTCGAGCTCTCGGCCCTCTTCCGGAACGGTGACGCGGGCGACCTGCGCGTCATTCGAGCCGGAGCGTTCAACGCGAATCAAGTCGAGTGGACCTCCACCAGCCGACCAGTCGCAATGGGTCGAGAGGCGACTCTCAATTTACTCGACGGTGTGCCGGGCCTCTATCTTGTAGTGGTGACCAGCCGAGCGGGAGGGCTGGTCACGACCACTGCAATTCAGCAGCGGCTAGAGATCCACAGCTTCGACGGTAACGACGAGATCCGACGCGAGCTCCACGCGGGCGATACCCTGACCCTCACCCTCCGTGGCAGCGGTTTCACTCCCGACACGATCTTCACTCTGGGTGGTCGCGCGGCCACACTCAGCACAGTATTCGACCCATCGTCAGCGATCGTCACCTTCGCCGACCTCGCCCCTGGCGATACACTTGCCCTGCAGGCCACCGCAGGTGGCGTCCAAGCGCTTGCACCTGGGTTGCCCTTCCGCGTACTCCCAGCGTCTGCCGACCCCGCCGCCTCACAGGCAAACTGGACCGTGCTTGTCGACATGCCACGGTTCAGCCGTCCCTTCCGCGAGATTCCTGTCACCATCCGCTACCGCAACGATAGCACGGTCAGCCAACCCGCGCCCGTACTCTCGGTCACGACCGACAATGGCCGCTTGCGATTGGCGTCCGACACGATCTACGTCGGACCTCAGCTCGGCCTATTGGGCGTCAAGACGACAGGGCGTCCCGACCTGTTCGCTCCTGGCGAGTCTGGCTCGATCGACCTGATGCTGTCTCCCGAGACCAATGGCGATGGCGTCGCGTCGAATGTCACTGTTTCGATTCTGCCCGAGAGCAAGCTCACACCGGCGGGTGTGGGACCCCGTAGCTCCCCCGTACTCCAGCCGGTCGCGCTGCTGCCGAATGCTTTCGATGAAATCCGCCCGCCAACGGTGAACGAGCTTGCCTGGAGAACCACCGTCAAACCTAACCTGATCTCGTTGGTTGGCACGACCACCGAAACCTACGCCTCCGCGCTTCGCCACGTCGCGGACCGCTTTGCCCAGGATGGCAGTGAAACCCGCGACGTGGCACGACTACTGAACTACCTACTTCTGGTCGCCAATGACTTCGGCGCCATCTCCGCTCGTTTCGAGCAGAGCGCCTTCGGCTTCGGCAGAACCAACCCGTTCGAGATCAGAGTCGAGACCGACGCGGCGGGAAACCTGATCGTTCGCTCAGGGGACCGGATCCGGCCTTTCTTCAACCAAGGGACCCATTTTCTCGGCGTCGATGTCGATCGCGGCCAGATCATGCCTCGTCCGGGCGGAGGCTGGCTGCTCACAGAGACAAACGGCAGCTCTTACGCCTTTCGTTCTGACGGCCTGTGGGAATACACCCAGGACGCACGAGGGCAACGTCTCACCGCAACGTACGACGGACAGCGTCTGATCGCCTTCACCAACGCCTACGAAGATACCACGACCATCCAATATGACGCCGGTGGACTGATCACCTCCGTCACCAATCCCGTAGGTGAGGCCACGACGTACACCTACGACGCATCACGTCGGTTTCTCACCTCCGTCACTTCGCCCGAAGGCAATGTGACGACCTATACCTACAACCTGGCCACGACGGGCCCTTTGGCTTACACGATCTCTGGTACTCGCACTTCGGACGGCGTGACATGGAACTACGAGTACGACTCGTTTGGGCGACTTTCGCGCTCGAGCCGCAATAGTGGCCAACTTCCGCTCGAGATCCGGCATGGCACAGACGCACAGATTGGCCAGATCACCCTCATCGACCCAGCCGGCGCAGTCACCGTCGTGACGCGTGGAGAGTACGGGCAGCCCGGCTCGATCACTGACCCGGCAGGGCAGACCATCGATTACCACTACGATCGACATGGCCGCCTCATCGCCGCCAAAGGGGAGGAGGGAACCATACACTTTACGCGGAACCAACATGGCCGTGTCACCTCGATCCTCACTCCGGCAGGAATCGCTTACCAGGCCGCTTATACAGCCGAAAACCGACTTCCCACGTCAATCGCCGATCCGCTGGGACGAGTCTCTACCTTCAGCTACGACGCTTCGGGTGTGCCCACCTCTTGGACTCAGCCCGACGGCGCGGTCACGCAATACCAGATCGACGGCTTCGGCCGCCTGTCCGGGGTCACGAATCCCAGAGGCAACGAGTCCCGCCGCTCCTACGACTCGCGCGGGCTCCTCACCCGGATCGACTACGCGGATGGCAGCCGGATCGAGTACACGCTCGACTCGCGACGCAAGGTTACCCAGATCGTCGAGACCTTCGGCGACGGTCGTGCCCAATCGATCTCATTCACTTACGACGGAGCAGGCCGAATCAGCTCGTTGACCGACATAAATGGTCGAGTGATTCATTATGAATACGACGCATCCGGACGTCTCTTCCGCAGAACCGCCGACGGCGTGGCGGTGGAGACCACGTTTGACAACCTGAGCCGCCGCGCCACCGTTCAACGTGACGGGGTCGTCCAGGTGACCTACGCATACGACGTTGCGGGCAATCTGACCTCAAAGACCTATGCTAATGGGACTCGGACGAACTACCAGTACGACCTTCTGGGCCGCACCACTCGCGTGGAGCATCGGTCCGGCTCGGGCGAGCTTCTCGACTTCCAAACCTACACGCTCGACCAGGCCGGCCGGATTGCAAGCCTGACCTCACCCCAGGGAACGACGACCTACCAGTACGACGCCCGCAGCCAGCTCGTAGGTGTGGTCTTGCCCGATGGGAAGATCCATCGCTACGACGTTGACGCCACTGGCAACCGACTCGACTTCGCGACCGATGGCTTCAATCGCTACACCTCCGACCCGGACGGCCGGACCTTCCAGTACGACGCGTCGGGAAACCTGAGCAAAGTGACCGAAACCGACGGCTCGGTCACGACCTATGGGTATGACGTCCGCAATCGCCTGGTTCGAATCAGCCACCCCTCGACCGAGATCACCTTCGAGTACGACCCGCTTGGGAATCGGTCGGCCGTCACACGCAATGGGGTACGAACCGACCTCCTGCTCGACCCCTTCGGCAGCACTGGCCTGGGCGACGTGCTGGCCGAGTACGAGGGCGGCTCACTACGCTCCAGCAACCTGATCGCTGATGGCCTCGAGGCCCGTTTCGACGCGTCAGGAAATGCGAGCTACTACCAGTTCGACGCCATCGGCAACACGACGGCGATCACCGACGCATCCGGCGCTGTCACCGCCACCTATCGCTATCTGCCGTTCGGCGAGATCGAGTTCCAGGGGGGTACGGGTGCAGGCGACAACCCTTTCACCTACCACGGCAAGTGGGGAGTCGCCAGCCTCGACCTCGGGCTGTACGACATGCGCGCCCGGCTCTACGATGCGACGACTGGTCGGTTCACCCAGCCCGACCCGATTGGTCTCACCGGCGGCGATTTCAACCTCTATCGCTTCGTGCTGAACAACCCCTTGAGCTTCATCGATCCGTCGGGGCTGCAACCGGGCCGAGTGACCAGTTCCAATAAAATCAACCCGCATCGGAAGGTCGATCCAATAACTCCAGGGCCGAAGCCCGGTGATAATCCGTACCGGGACCCCGCCCCACAACCATCGAAGAAAGAAACCGAAGATCCGGTTTTACCCGAAACAAGTCCTGATAAAACCATTTTTTCACCAGAAGTCACGGAAGGTGAACCCGAAGAGGTAACGATCCCGAACTTCGACTTCCCTACAGAGGTGACAACTCCCAATGAGGACGGCTCCACTGCAACCAATACCACCACGACGGAGGCATTCGAGCCGGTCGACACCTCGGCCTATCTCCTGGCCGGCGGAGGAGCAGTGCTCTTGGTCGCCGCGGGGGCCGCGCTCTATTTTTCGGGGGGAACAGCAGCGCCTGTCGTGGAGTCGAGTGCTACCGTAATCCTGGAGGCGGCAGCAAGCAGAGGTCTGATCCGGGTTGCCTTGCCTGTCGTTATGGGTTCGAGAATCGCGAACAGCGAGACCCTTTCCGAGGAACCGCTGGTGCCTGGCGGGGGTGGTTCCTCGCTCCAGATTGTACCCAGGGATCCAAACGATATCACCGGCCCCGGCGGAATTGGAGAGGACCTCTTCCGACAGCCTGGCGGCACCTACGGGTATACCATCCGGTTTCAGAACAAGCCCGAGGCTTCCGCACCAGCACAGGAGGTATTTATCACGCAGACGCTCGACCCTGACCTGGACTGGGACACATTCCAGCTCACTTCGTTCGGCTGGGCAGGTTACGAGTTTGACGTCCCAGCCGGGCGGCAGTCGTACACGACCCGAATCGACGACCCGGCCAGCAGTATGGTGGTCGAGGTGACGGCTACATTGGACGCGTCCACAGGTGTGCTCGCGTGGACCTTCCGCAGCCTGGACCCAATCTCGCTCGATTTGCCAGCCGACGCGCTTGCCGGGTTTTTGCCCCCCGACGACGACTCGGGCCGGGGCCAGGGCTTCGTGAGCTACACAATCGAGCCAGGTATCCTGGACGCAACGGGCACGCAGTACGACGCCCAGGCTCAGATCGTGTTCGACACGGAGGCAGCTCTTCTGACCAACATACATCGCAACACGATCGACGCGAGCCCGCCGGTCAGTTTCGTCGAGTCTCTGCCGGCGACCAGCACCCCAATCTTCCAAGTGCGATTCGGCGGAACCGACGCCGGCTCCGGGATCAAGGCTCGCGACGTCTGGGTTCAGGAAGATGACGGGCCATGGCGAATCTGGCTGATCAATACCACGCTGAGGTCCGCAGAGTTTGTTGGCAACCCGGGCAAGACCTATCGCTTCCTGAGCAACGCGACAGACAAGGTAGGAAATGCCGAGCCGAGAAGGATTACGGCCGACACGTTCACTCGAACGATGGCCCCCGGTCTGCCGGTCGTCGAACCCTTGAGTCCGACCATTGTCCGCTCGGTTGTCAACGGCGGTGAGGCTCAGAGGTCCCGGGTCACCAGGCTTCAGGTGGAATTCAACACGGTCGTGTCGATCGCCCAGGGCGCTTTTCGGCTGATCCGGCATGATGGACGGGTGATTGCGGTGCAGGTTTCCTCACTCCGAACGGTTGACGGGAGAAGTATTGCGACACTTACCTTCAATAGTCCCTTGCTCCAGGCGGGATCAGTGCCCGATGGCCGTTACACTCTGAAAGTGCTCGCCGAGGGTGTCGTCTCGCACGAAGGACAGCCTCTGAGTTCCTCGGGCTCTGCAGTACCAAACGGAATCCAAGTAAGTACGTTTCATCGCCTGTATGGCGATACGAATGGAGATGCCAGGGTCAATCGGGCTGATTTCAGGACCTTCCGGAACGCATTCCGATCAATAGCTCCAGAGACTCGTTACCTGGTGGAACTCGACGTAAATAACGACCGATTAATCAATCGAAAGGACGCTCATCAGTTCTTTCGGAGACTCTTCTGGCGCCGTGCGTTTCCCTGAATCGAGTCAGAGAGAACTGAAATGCACAGAAGTTTTATTTGCGGTGAAGAGATCGATGAATCAGTCCAGCTATTCGGGATTACGAGACCGAAGGCTCCGAATGGTGCATTCTGGAGGAAGGAAAGTGCCGCAGACAGTCCTTGAATCACCCCAACCAATCGTGTCCAATAGAGTCTTCACGAAACGAGTTAATCTCTTCCCGAAATCAATAATAGGATCGGTTTGATCTGGAAATGGTTTGGTAGGACTCCTACCACGCTTCCTGCCTCCGACTATTCAAACGACGAGGAAAGCACACCGATGATTCTTTGCCAGTCATGGCCGATCACAGTGTTGATGATTCCTCTAATGATGGGAATTGTATCGGCAAAACAGATTGATGGAGAAGAGTTCGAATTCTTCGAGACAAAAATCAGGCCGGTTCTCGTCGACAAGTGCTACAGGTGCCATTCAGCCGAGGCAGAACAAGCCGGGAAGCTGAAGGGAGGCTTGAAACTCGATGATCGAGACTCATTACGACTTGGAGGACCAAGCGGCCCTGCGGTTGTTCCCGGTGACGTAGACACAAGTCTTCTAATCGATGCATTACGATACGAGTTTCTTCAAATGCCTCCGGAAGGAAAACTTCCCGATGCAATCGTCAATGATTTTGTGACGTGGGTTGAACTAGGTGCCCCCGACCCGCGCGAAAACGGACGCAAGCCTCGTACTCGTTCAAATCTCGATATCGCAGCTGGTCGAAACCATTGGGCCTACCAGCGTCCTCAAGCCGTTCGGGCTCCTGAAGTGAATGACACCTCGTGGCCCTTGAATGAAATCGACCGCTTCATCCTCTCACAACTAGAAAGCGCCGGCCTTCATCCTGTTTCAGAAGCCGATCGCGGAACACTAATCCGTCGTCTCTCCTACGATCTCATTGGTGTCCCACCGACACCGAATGAAGTTCAATCGTTTCTCCGTGATAACTCACCAACCGCGTATGAAGATCTCGTTGATCGATTGATTGCGTCTCCACACTTTGGCGAACGATGGGGACGCCATTGGCTTGATGTGGCACGATTCGGCGAATCACTGACACTCCGTGGCCTTGTCCTCAAAGAAGCATGGCGATATCGTGATTACGTCATTAAAGCCTTCAATGAAGACATGCCATTTGACCAGTTTGTTCGTGAGCAGATCTCGGGCGATCTTCTTGAAGGCACGACACTCGACGATCGTCGACGACAGATCATCGCGACCGCGTTTCTTGTTCTTGGCAACACCAACCTGGAGGAACAGGATAAGGAACAGCTTCGAATGGATCTGGTTGACGAACAGATAGAAACCATTGGAAAAGCGTTGCTGGCACAAACGATTTCTTGCGCTCGCTGTCACGATCATAAATTTGATCCGATCCCGACGGCCGATTACTACGCCCTTGCGGGCATTCTGAGCAACGCAAAGGCCATGAACCATGCGAATGTTTCGCAATGGATCGAGGTGCCTTTGCCCATGGATCCTGGCAGGGAGTCAGCGATCTTGGCTTATGAGAAGTCCATTTCCGATCTGGAAAATCGCATTGAGGAGCTCCGATCCAAAACCAAGATTGCTGACATGACTAAGCAAGTGCTTTCAGTCACAGAAGTTCCCGGAATCGTGGTGGATGATGAGCACGCGGCCCGCGTCGGTGACTGGAAAACTTCGACATACTCTGGCAATTATATTGGATTAGGCTATCTTCATGATGACAACCAGGGCAAGGGAGAGAAAACACTTACTTTTCTGCCCCAACTCCCCATGGCCGACGTGTTCGAGGTCTGGATCGCATATTCTCATGGAGCGAGTCGAGCTCAAGCAGTCCCTGTGACCATTCTGAGCGCTGAAGGCGAGTCAATTCACACCGTCGACATGCGAAAGGTACCATCGATCGAAGGTCGCTTCGCGAGTCTCGGCGAATTTCGATTTGAGGCGAATGGTCAGGCTTATGTCCAGATTTCCAACCAAAATACTCAGGGCCACGTAACCGTTGATGCGGTTGTTTGGATGCCGTCCAACGCCGTGAACTCCTTCGATCACTCAACATCCTCGGCACATCAATCACTTTCCAGGCTTGAATCCGAACTCAAAGAGTTAAAAGAACATGGTCCTCGACGCGACAGGGCCATGTCCGTCATCGAAGAAGCCGAGATTCGTAATCAGAAAGTTCATATCCGTGGCAGTGTGCACAACCTGGGGAAAGAGGTGCCCCGTGGTTTCTTAAAGATTGCAAGCTCAGCCGAGACTTCCCTTCTGCCCGAAGATGAGAGTGGCCGTCGACAACTGGCTGATTGGATTGTTTCAAAAGAGAATCCACTCACCGCTCGTGTACTGGTTAACCGCGTCTGGTACTGGTTAATGGGGGAAGGCTTGGTCCCGACCGTTGATAATTTCGGGACCACGGGCGATGTTCCCTCGCATCCGGAACTATTGGACACCATGGCGGTTCGGTTTATGGACGAAGGCTGGTCCGTCAAGTCACTCATTCGCGAGATTGTCCTGTCGAGAACCTATCGCCTGTCCTCAGACACCAATCCCGTCACCGAGGACGTTGATCCTGATAACCGGCTTCGCTGGCGGATGAATCGGCGACGGTTGGATGCCGAAAGCATCCGCGATTCGATGCTCCAGGTCTCCGGAGAACTGGATTGCAGGATGTGCGGCCCTTCGTTTCCGAAGTCGATAGTAGCTGATTACGGATTCGAAAGTAAGAGCATGCGACGCTCTGTCTATGAGCCCGTATTTCGCAACGCATTACCGGAGGTATTTGAGGTATTCGATTTCGCCGATCCGAGTATGGTTGTTGGTCGCCGAAATTCGAGCACCGTCTCCACTCAGGCGCTCTTCCTGATGAATCATCCCTTTGTCATTGAACAATCCAGATTGACGGCGAAGCGACTGATGGATGGAAATTCTCACAACACAGCCGATAAGATTGTTCGTGCCTATCAACTGATTCTTGGTCGATTGCCAACCGATCAGGAACAGGAAATCGCTCTTGAGTTCTTCAACCAAGTCACCCGACCTGAACACGAGGGATGGGCGCTCTTCGTCCAGGCCTTGTTCGGAACAGTGGACTTTCGCTATGTTCATTGAACTCGATCTTGCCTCGATTTGTTCCAAGGGTTGTACAGTCCTCCTCAACAAGGCCAGGCAGTGCGTTCGAGCTTGATGAAAACTGGAGGAAACCGTGTCATCTCCTTTAATTCGTCTGAGTCGTCGAGCCTTTCTTCGGTCGAGCGCCTGCGGTTTTGGTTCAATTGCTTTAGCAGGACTTGCGGCAGAACCAGCACCGGGAACATCATCGGATCCCTTGCTCCATGCGCAAGGTCCACACTATCATCCCAGAGCAAAAAGAATCATCTTTTTGTTTATGCAAGGAGGTGTCAGTCAGGTCGATTCCTTTGACTACAAGCCGCTCTTGGTCAAGCAAGATGGAAAGGACATGCCGTTTGATGATGCTCGTGTTCTCGCCAATAGTGGAATGAAAGGCTCTGAGCAGCGGATTATGCGTCCTCTCTGGGCATTTTCTCGACATGGGGAGTCTGGCCGTTGGGGTTCGGCTCTGTTTCCAGAGCTCAATCGACACGTCGACGATCTCTGCTTTATTCACTCAGTGCACACTGAGGGGGTCGCTCATGGGCCGGCGACGCTTTTTTTACATTGCGGGGCGACTGTCGGCGTTCGTCCGTCCATGGGTGCGTGGATTCAATACGGACTCGGAACGGAAAATGAGGATTTGCCAGGATTTGTAACGATTGGGCCTTCGGCAGGAAATGGGGGAGCCAGAAACTATGGCCATGCGTTCCTTCCTGCGGTCTACCAGGGGACCGCTGTCGGGAAGGCGGGGGCACCGGCTTCTGACGCGACAATCCGTAACCTTTCAAATCCCTTACTCTCTCCCCTGGATCAGACTCGCCATTTCGAGTTGCTTCAGTCGCTAAACTCCAAACAACTTAAATCAGATTCCGACTCGGAATTGGAAGCGGTGATCTCGTCGTTCGAACTTGCATGGCGCATGCAGATGAACGCGCCAGATGTTCTCGAAATTTCTGGAGAAACGAAAGAGACCCTCGACCTTTACGGCATTGATCAAGAACCCACTGACAACTTTGGGCGTCAATGCCTTCTCGCACGCCGCCTGTCGGAACGAGGGGTTCGGTTCATTCAGGTCACCTACGGAGACAGTACCGCAAATCCCGCTTGGGACCAGCATTCAAACATGCAGGCACACGAAACTCATGCTCAACGAGTCGATCGGCCGATCGCTGGACTTCTTACTGATTTGAAGCGTCGCGGCTTACTCGAGGACACGCTGGTTTGGTGGGGAAGTGAATTTGGTCGTACGCCCTATGCCCAACAAAAAGGGACTGGGCGTGATCATAATCCCGATGGGTTTACCATTTGGCTCGCGGGCGGAGGAACCAAAGCTGGTCACGCTTATGGGTCCACAGATGATTTCGGACACAAGGCGGTGGCGAACAAGGTCCACATGCACGACCTTCATGCAACGATGTTACACCTCCTCGGCCTCGATCACGAACGACTGACGTATCGATACAGTGGTCGAGACTTCCGCCTGACTGACGTGCATGGACACGTAATCAAAGAAATTCTTGCCTAAATGATCGTGCATCTGCTTCTATGTCTCTTTAAGATCAGTGTCAAGTTGAGCAAGAGAAAGCAACAGGAAAAAATTCAACTTATTTGTTATTCATTATTGCAAAAGCTTGCATGGCATAAAGCGGTCTTTTTTTGAAGTCGCCCAATGCGTCGTATTCCCTGAATCGACCGATTTCACGCGTATACTGTCAACGTGGTTTCCTGTGCTCCAAGTCGGAACAGTACAGGATGTCCTCACTAGGATTCTTAGCACAAATACCGCATAGTCCATGACTCCGATATTGAACGTAAAGAACTCCTGGAACGCGATTTTCTCATTTGTTCTTTAAATCATAGACAAGCGAATCAAACTTCTTTGAACTCTACTGTCTCGGCCAGTAGTCTCTCCGGTTCGTAAGGATCCTCTCCGAGATTATGGAAGAAGACCGTTGATGTGAATCGCCCTCCCATCGACAATACGAATTTGCACACTGATGCGGGATCAGGTCGATTCCCCGTATTTTTTTCTTCTCGTCCAACCGCTACGAAGGCCTTACCATGAAGATAACGACTCAGTGGATACTGATATCGATGGTCCTATTGGGGGTTGGCAGAGAAGATACTCAAGCCCAGACTGCCGAGACCATTTTCCACAACGGAACCATAGTCACGGTTGACTCTGAATTTACCATCGGCAACGCCATGGCCATAGCCAAAGGACGAGTTCTTCGGGTTGGGATGACCGAGGAAGTGATGGCGACACGGGGTCAAGATACTCAGGTGATTGACCTCCAGGGAAAAACCGTATTGCCAGGTTTAATCGATTCGCACACGCACCCTACGGGCGCCTCCATGCACGAGTTTGATCATCCGATTGCAGACCTAGAAACAATCGAAGATGTTCTAAAATACATCAAAGAGCGTGCCGATATTCTGGGCGAAGGAAAATGGATTATCGTTCGCCAGGTGTTCATCACACGACTCAAGGAACAACGCTATCCCACGAAAGAAGAACTCGACCAGGTCGCTCCCAATAATCCTGTCTTGTTTGCAACCGGTCCTGACGCTTCCCTGAATTCCCTTGCCTTAACTCTCAGTGGAATTGACGAACATTTTGAACCTGAAGGTCCTGGGAAAGTCGAACGAGATCCCAAAACCGGGAAACCAACCGGGATCCTTCGCAACCTCACACGTTATGTGAAATCCGAATCCACGGGTCGATCACCGTCCCGAGTTGAATCCGATGAACGTCTCATTGCCCTTTTCCGTGATTACAACTCAGTCGGCATCACATCGATCATCGATCGCAATGCAAGTTCCTCAGCCATTGAACAATATTCCCGGATCTACGACTCAGACGATTTGACCGTTCGGATCGGCCTCTCACATGCAGTCGACTCGTCCGGACCCCTGGAAGAGATCGAAGCCAACATACGTAAGGTCGCCGACAACGCATTGCGTACAGACGATTCCATGCTCCGCACTGTTGGGATCAAGATGTTCTTGGACGGCGGTATGCTCACAGGAAGCGCTTACATGAGGAAACCTTGGGGTGTGAGTTCGATCTATTCGATCGATGACCCAGAGTATCGAGGCGTCCTGTTCATCCCTCCAGAACGTCTTCAGCCGATGGTTCGCGCAACCGTTCAAGCCGGATTGCAGTTTACAGCCCACAGCGTTGGTGACGGAGCAGTCCATGTCTTGCTCGATGCCTACGAATCTGTCAACAACGAGCTTCTCATTGCTCCCACGAGACCGTGCCTCACTCATTCAAACTTTATGAGCCAAGAATCCATCGACCAGGCGGCTCGACTCGGGGTCGTGGTGGATATCCAACCTGCTTGGCTTTATCTCGATACTCGAACTTTGGTAGCGCAGTTCGGATATGATCGCCTCCGTTACTTCCAGCCCTTGCAAAGCCTATTCCAGGCAGGCGTGACGGTCGGAGGAGGTTCAGATCATATGCAAAAAATTGGTTCGTTTCGATCAATCAATCCCTACAATCCGTTTTTGGGAATGTGGGTTGCGACCACCCGACAGGCGAGAGGATTCGAGGGTTCACTTCATCCAGAAGAAGCGCTCACCAGAGAACAAGCAATCCGATTCTACACAATCAATAATGCAAAGCTTATGTTCCTAGAAAACGAAATTGGATCACTTGAAACCGGGAAGCGTGCGGATTTTATCCTCCTCGACCGCAACATTCTCACCTGCTCGGATGAAGAATTAGTTGAAGCATCTGTTCTTGCAACTTATCTCGAGGGATCGCTTGTTTACGCGCATCATAATTAAGAATGCAATCTCACCTCGGATGTGCTTCACACATCCTTTGGGACTAGCAAGGACCTTGGGAGATACCAGACCACGTCGAACGGGGCTGACTGACGTATCCCAGTGCGAGCCCCGTCTCAATAAGTCCGTTTCTGGCTTTACAACTCGCGAAGATTAAAGTCCCACGGTCTGATACTCGTCACGGTAATTCCGGCGAACGAAGCGGTTTGCATCCTGAACGTTGGTCACACGCAAACCCAATGCATCCCAGGTGAGGGTTGTGGCTGGGAAGCGAGTCGCCAGGCATCCAAGCAGCACCATCTCCGTCAAAGGGCCTGCATAGGAAAACGGGGTCGAGGTCGTTCCGTTGCCTCGGCAAGCTTCCACAAACTGAAGATAGTGGTTATCACCATCGGGTGCGGGACGCTCATAATCGGCGAAGTCCTCAGCCGGAAGCAATACAGGAGGAGCAATGTATGGGGAGTAGAGAACACCTTTGGTTCCAATGTAAATCGAACCTTGGTCGCTCAAAGGTCTGCTTCCGATCAGATTGGTTACCTCTCTCGGAGGACGGCGGTCACCATCATACCAGGTGAGGGACAGTGTCTCGGCTGTTTGTGGCGTGGCAGGGAAATTGTAGCGGACCACTGAATCAAGTCCCCAGCTATGCGCATTCGGGGCTCCTCCCTCAGACCGCACCTCGATTGGTGCGGTTAACTCGAGCGCCGCGAAAACAGGGTCGAGGATGTGGCAGCCCATGTCTCCAAACGTACCGGTCCCAAAATCGAGCCTCTTGCGCCAATTGCCGGGATGATACCAACCAGCGATGTACGGACGCTCAGAAGCAACCCCAAGCCATCCGTTCCAGTCAAGCCCGTCTGGGACAGGGTCGATCCGATCTGGACGGGGGGAGCGATCACCCCACTGTTTTCCACTCCAACTATGGACCTCTGTGACCTTGCCAATTGCCCCATCGTGAATTGTTGCAACGACCGATTTATGAACCGGATGGGAATGAATTTGGATCCCCATCTGACTTACGATCCCCTTTGCAGCGGCCACTTGTGAAAGCTGACGGGCTTCGTAAATCGTTTGTGTAAGAGGTTTCTGTGTGTAAACATGCAGACCTTGCTGCATGGCTTGCATGGTAATTGGACCGTGCATATGGTCAGGGGTCGACACGTTGACCGAGTCAAGATCTTGTTCCTTTGCAAGAAGCTCTCGGTAATCCTGATATACTCGGACTTCAGGGAAGAGTTTTTTTACCTCTCCCGTCCGGTTGAGATCAACATCGGCGATAGCGACCAGGCGAAGATGAGGGCTTGCCGTAAGAGATCGGATATCCGCCAAGGCCATTCCAGAGGCACCAAAACTGGCGTGGTTCAGGGTCTCATTCGGAGACTTGGCGTAACCTCGAGAATCGAAGGGAAAGGCCAGCGCACTCCCACAGACTTTAAGTGCAGTACGACGGTTGATACGGGACATCGACATGAGAAGGTCCTCAAGGAGGGATGATGAATCCTCTGGCGAGGCTAACCCGTCAAGCAAGGCAACGCAACCATCTCCTTCGACAGCCATGTTTCCATATCGATCTCAGTGGGAGTCCCGATCAGGTGCCACTTGAGGAGGCTCAAAGGATAGCCATTTTGGAAGCCTATCTTTCTAGAACGGCGTTTTCTCTGTGAAGTGGCCCCCATTGTCCAGACCAATCGGGCCGGATTTTACGTAATGCTCCGACGAGGCATTCCCGATCATGGCATGATCGCCTGGGCATTGTGGTAGACCTCGGCGGGGGTCCGGTAGGACAGGCTCTGGTGGGGCCGCTCATGATTGTAGAACGCAAACCACCCCTCAAGGCCGGCTTCGAGTTCTTTCACATTATTATATAAGTTGATGTATATATTTTTGCAAATGAACGAGGCATCATTCCCCTCCACTCTGTGAACACGTTGTGCGGTCAGGATCGCCTGGTCGACTCGGTCGGCTGGTCAACTCAGATGGGGGCGTCCGTCGGCCGTGTCACGCGATCTCGAACGTTCGCAGCCGGCGGAGTCGCCCGACTTCCGCGGCGTCGGCCCACACGATCCAACGGCCATTCTCGCCTCACAGCTGCCGCGTGTGGAGCCATCCTGACCACCGCCACCGGTGGACCACGATCGCCTTCACC
>NZ_JABBYO010000017.1 GCF_012958305.1 Tautonia rosea
AGGGAGCGGAGACGGCCTCCGGCGAGGGCTCGCGACGTGGGTGGACACCGCTCCCGGGTCGTGGACAGCGGTTCCAGACCGTCATCAAGCGGTCGAGCTTGGAACAGGACTCAAGGCATCCTAATCAGGGCTTCCGAACACCCCCCGTGAGAAATGCTGGCCAGGGCACGAGCCAGTTGATCGGTGCCGGAGAGGAGGAGGTTCTTGTATTCGTTGATGTTGCGAAAGCTGCGGCCGTCGGGCAAGACGTCGGAGGGGTCGACGGGAGGGCCGTTTCGGTAGGGCATGCGTCGACCGGAGACGGAAACAGGCTCACCGGCGCCGATGCTGCGGTAAGTGTCTCGCCAGCCACCGATGACGTCGAAGTTTTCCAGGGCGAAGCCGGGAGGATCGATGGAGACATGGCATGAGGCACAGGAAACCACTTCGCGGTGTTTGGCCAGTTGCTCGCGGATGGTCGTCGCGCCCCGGATGTCGGGCTCTACGGCTTCGATGTTGGCAGGAGGCCGAGGAGGAGGCGTGCCAAGGATGCGGTCGAGGACCCAGGCGCCCCGAACGATGGGCGAGGTGGTCGTGCCGTTGGCAGTCACCTTCATGATTGCGGCCATCGTCATGACACCACCTCGGGGGCTGTTGGGCGGGAGGTCAACCTTGCGGAAGGCGAGCCCCTCGACACCGGGAATCCCATAATGGTCGGCGAGGCGGCCGTTGAGGAAGCTAAAGTCAGAGGAGACGAAGTTTGCAAGGCTGAGGTTCTGGCGAAGGAGCTCGTCGAAGAAGAGGTAGACCTCCTGGATCATGGAGGATCGGAGGATGTCGTCGTACTCGGGATAGAGCTGGCGATCGGGAAAGGTGGCATCGATGTCCGTAAGGCCAAGCCACTGGCCGGCGAAGTTCTCGGTGAAGGCCTGTGCCCGGGGGTCGATCAGCATGCGCTCAACCTGCTCGCGAAGGGTGTCCGGCTGGCTGAGGAGCCCCTGTTCGGCGAGCTGGAATAGTTCGTCGTCGGGCATCGAGCTCCAGAGGAAATAGGAGAGGCGATTGGCCAGGGAGTACTCATCGAGCGGAGCCGGCTGGGCAGGGAGGTCATTTGATGGGGAAGGGCTCGGGGGCCGCACGCGCTCGCGGTGAAAAAGGAAATGAGGGGAAACAAGGACGGCCTTGAGACCAACCCGCAGGGCTCGCTCGAAGGAATCGCCCTCGTCTAACCTGGCTCGGACGCGGTTGAGAAAGGGCTGAATCTCGTCCTCGGTGACTGCCCGCCGGAAGGCTCGGGGCAGGAACGCCCGGAGGATCGCCTCGGCATCGGCGAGGGGTTGCTCCGAGACGACTTCGAGGCGATCAGGCTGGTCGGGCACCCGCGCCTGGGGTCTGTCGCCGAAGAGGAGGCGATAGCTAGGCGGCGGCCAGGAATCGAGGAGCGGCCCTTCCATTTCGACCCATTGCACGACCAGGCCGGGGCCCTGGTACTGCTCGGCCCCGCCCATGCGCTGGAGGTCGCGCGGCCGGACGTTCGTATCGACAAGCAAACGGATGTTTCGACCCGCCTCCATCTGTTCGACGAACTCGATGAGGGTGGGTTCGCCGGGGGGAACGTCGAAGTAGCCGATGAGGGAGGGAGGGTCTCCGAGGTTGTCGGTCCCGCCGTTGATGTGGAAGAGGACGGGCTGCTCGCTCTGATAGGCGTAGGCGGAGAGGCGGATTCGGTATTTTCCTGGGGCTCGGGTGAAGAGGTTCCAGAAGACAATCTGGATGTTCGATGCGAGATCGGAGCTAAAAATGGCGACGCCGTCGTCGAGGTGGCGATAAACGCCATGACGGCGGGCCGAGGAATCTTCGAAAAGATTGATCCGACGCTGGAAGTGAGCGGGTCGGCGATGACCGGCGATGGCGGCATCGATCACCCTGTCCGCCGCAGAGAGATAGCCCATCAATTGATAGGAGGACATGTTCAAGATTTTGGTGCTTGTATCGAAGCCGCCCGCGACACAATCGGCGGGGAGCAGGTCGGAGAGGTCGAGGTCGACGTGGAGCAGGTCGCGCACGGTGTTCTGGTACTGGACCTGGTTCAGTCGTCGCAAGACCGCTCGGCCTTGCTGAGCCTGGCGAGTGGCTTCTGCCTCAGCAACCTGGCCGTCGATCCAGGCGATCATGGCTTTCTGTTCGTTGGCGTCGGGACGGGGCTTATCCGGCGGGGGCATGGTGCCAGTTTCGAGCTGGTCGAGAACGTTCAACCAGTACTCACGGTTTTGTTTGTCGGCGAAGTCGAGCGAGAGGGACTCCACGCGGAAGTCTCCCTTGGAGTCCGAGCCGGAGTGGCAGGACCGGCAGTATTGCCCGAAAAATTGTGAGGGAAGCTGCTCCGTCGACTGAACGTCGGCCGGGGCGGCGGATGTCAGGGTCGTGGGCCCGCTCCATCCCCCTCCGACAAAGACCAGGGTCGCGATCACAAGGGGGATGCCGGCCGATCGGCCGGGGTGCGGGCGGATCGCGTAAGTCTGTCCGATCGGTCTCGATGAGAGGGGCTGGGCAGTCATGGTTCAGCCTGGCCTTTGCATTCGGAGCAAACGTGATCGGAAATCAGTAAGGCGAAGAGAGGGGCAGTCCTGGTTCCGGATGGATCGTGGCGTCGCGGGGAGCTTGAGAGCACGAGGCCGATCCCGGTACTCGTGACCGTGGTGTGGCTGTCGATTCGCATTCTATCGAGCGGGATCCTGGGGATGAAGCGGGAAGGGCGCGAGCCTGAGAGGTCGGGAGCCACCAGGGTTACCAGGCAGAAGCCGCTCCGTATGAAGCCTGAAGCGATCCGACGAACCAAGCCCTGCTATTGAAGGGCAGGAACTGGTTTGTGAACGCTCCAGGCCTGTGGGATTCAACAAGCTGATGGAATCGCGAAGTCCGAGAGAATATAATCTAAATACTAATTATCTACGAAATGATCAATCTTGATCTTGTATGACGTCGACATAAAGGATCCCAGCGGTCCCGGTCGGCCCGAGCGGGGGGACTGTCCGTCTCACTTGCGTTAAGGGGAGAGGGAAAGCACGTCATTCCATACCCCACAGTACCTCGTAGGGCTGACGACATGATGAACTCCTACCGGGAATCCCAGTGTCCTCAACACTTCCGCTCGGCTCAATCGGATCGCAGCCGCCGTTTCGACTCATTTGCAATCGAGTGTCTGGACCTGGAAGAGACCCCCTGATGAGCGTGGACAATCCGCTTCCAGCCTTGCACCCGCGAGTACCGCTCGTCTGGCCTGGGAGACAGAAGAGGGGATCACTTGAGAAATGGCCCTGGGTCCGAGGAGGAGCTCTCGCATCCGAATACGCCGGAGTCGATCTCCGACCTGTCAGCCTTCGGATGAGGTCGGTCCCGCGGCAAGCTCGCGGAGCGACGTGGTCCTTGACCGGTTACCCGCTCCCACGCGGCAGTCTGCCGATGAAGTTGGACAAGCATGCCAACTGAGGTGAGCTCTCCCCTGAGAACGTAGGATTCGGGCCCTCCAGGGCTCAGGCGAAGTGTGCCCTGCTTGGCACGCTTGCCAACACCATTTCCGTGCGCGAGAATCGGCCATAACACCGGCGAGGCACCTGCACGAATTGACAAAAAAAACTGGAGGAATATAACGATGATACGTCGGACCTCCTGGTGCCGGCATGCGGCGCTGTTTACGGCTTCCGGACGCTCGAGTGGTCCTCGAATCGGCCCGCTCGCCCCGGGCGCTGTCAACGCTCGCCGTCATCTCGACCTCCTCTCAACGGACAAGCCATCAGGCGGCACTCGAGTCCGCTCCAATCTCCGGGCCCTGCTCCTGCTGGCGGTCCTCTGGTTCTTCCCCGGGCCGGCGTCCGCGACCGGCATCCGGGCCGGCGTCCGCGACCGGCATCCGGGCCGGCGTGGCGCGGGTCGACATCACCCCCCCAATCGGGGGGCCCACCGCCGGATACGCCTCGGCCGAGCCCACCGACGGCATCCACGACCGGCTCGACGCCCGCATCCTCGTCCTGGAGTCGTCCTCGACGACGATCGCCGTGGTTGCGTGTGACCTCTGCGTCTTCAACTCCCCCTGGCTCCACGAGCAGATGCCCAAGCTCGGTATCGATCGACTCCTCCTGATCAATACGCACACCCATGCCGGCCCGGATCTCCGCGACGAGGTCTTCCCCAGCCCGGAGGAACCATGGCGCGTCACGGTGGAACGTCGCTTGTTGGAGGCGATTCGGGAGGCCCAGAAAGGGCTGTTCCCGGCTCAGTTCCTCGCGGCTGAGGGCAACATCACGCTGGGCTATAATCGCCTGGTCCGCCACGGCGACCATGCGGTGACCCAGTTCGAAAACCCCGACCACATCCCCTACGGTCCCGTCGATCCGACCGTTGGCGTGATCCGGATCACCGACGAGGAGTCGGACGTCCGCGCGGTGCTGGTGACCTACGCCTGCCACCCCGTCATTCTGGGCCCCCGCAATCGGAAGATCTCAGCCGACTACCCCGGCGTGATGCGCGACCTCGTCGAGGAGGAACTCGGCGGCGACGTGACCTGCCTCTTCCTCCAGGGCGGCGGGGGCGACATCAATCCCCTGCTCATGGCCCGGGGCGACGACCGCGACAGCGACTTCACCGTGGTCGAGCGCGTCGGGCGACGGCTGGCCGAGGAGGTCCTCGACGTCTTGGGGCGCATCGAGGACGAGCCGGGGGCCTCGAAGTCCCTGTCGAGCGCCTCGGCCGATCTGACGGTCGAGAACCGTTGGGAGCCGGACGAGGAGGTTACGCTTGGGGTGACTTCGGTGCTGATCAACGACGAGATCGGCCTGATTACCATGCCGGGTGAGCCGTTCCACGCGTTCCAGGTGGCGATCCGCCAGATGGCGGGGCTGCCGCACGCGTACTTGCTGGGCTACTGCTGTGACGGCCCCTATGCCTGGCCAAGCTACCTGCCCGATCTTCAGTCCGCGGCCCGGGGAGGGTACGGGGCCAGCGACACAACTCGGGCCGAGGTCGGAGCAGGGGAGCGGCTCGTCAACAAAGGTCTGGTGCAGCTCTTCACGCTGAGGGGACGCCTGAAGGGAGAGCCGCGGCGGCATCCCTTCGAGAACGAGTGAGGTGTGTGCTCGGGGAGCCCCTTGATGGCCTCGCCTCCCGGCAGGCCGTTCTCGTTCGGCTCGCTGTCGCGACCCGCGATCGATGGGGGCTCCCGATTCGTCGGTCGTCGATGCGTGGGAATTGGCTTGCGCTCCTCCGGATGCGTGGAGCCGTAAAGGACCGTGACCCTGAGAAGGACGAGGGGCAATAGTTGGAGCGTTGGGCAAGGACTTGGACGGTCACGTAGGTGGATGGGGTTGCCGCACGATCTGCCACCAAGGACGCACCGTCCGGCCGACCTCCGGAACCCTTTCCAGGCCGGGCCGCTGGCGCCGGGCGACTCGCCCGGAACCTTCACAATGCTCTCGTGTCCGTCGGAGGGTTGATTCCTGATGGTTCATGACGATCGGCGGAGTCTGGAGGTCGCTCGAGTCGGGAGATACCATGCGGCAAGGCAACAGTCGCCGATCTTCAATCACCGCATACGGCATCCATGGAACGGCTCCAATGAGATCGATCACAACATTTGCCCATGCTTTGTTGCTTCTTGTCGTGGGTGCGCCTGCCCTCGTGACCGCACAACAGCCAATCACCCTGAGTGATGTCGAGGAAGGCTTGCCGGAGATCAGGGAGGACGAACCGAAGCTCGGCCACTTCTCGGCAGAAGAGGCGGCGAAGTACCTGGATCGTGCGGCGCTGAACTGGCAGAAGTCAAAGAATTGTGCCACGTGCCACACCAACCTGTTCTATATGGCCGCGCGTCCTGCGCTGGCCGAAGTCCTCCCCGACTCGGGCGAGGTTCGCCGCTTCTACGAGAGTTATTCTCGGGTCCGCTGGCAGAAGAAGGGACCGACGGAAGCGCAAGGCTTCTGGCCGATCGTTGTTGGGACCGGATTGACTTTCAACGACGCGCAGACGACGGGCGAGTTGAGCGACGTGGCCCGCGAGGTGCTCGACATGATGTGGGCCGTACAACGCGAGGACGGTGGTTGGAATTGGCCGCATTGCGACTACGCGCCCCTGGAGATCGACGATCATTACGGTGTGACTCTTGCCGCGGTCACCGTTGGCATCGCCCCCGACGGCTACGCCGAGAGCCCGCAGGCTCGCGCCGGCCTTGAGAAGCTGCGCACTTATCTGGAGAACAATCCGCCCAAATCGCTGCATCATCGTGCCATGCTCGCCTGGGCTTCGGTCAGGGTCGACGGGATCGCCACGCCCGAGCAGCGCAACCAGACGTTGGCCGAACTCTTGGCCCTCCAACTCGATGACGGTGGCTGGTCCACGGCGGGCTTGCTCACGGACTGGAGAGGACTCGCCCGCGATGACGGCCAACCGCTGGCCACCGATATCAGCGACGGCTACGGGACCGGCTTCGTGATCGTCGTCGCGCGGGAGCTCGGTGTGCCGGCGGACGACCCGCGACTTGAGCTCGGCATCTCCTGGTTGCTGGCCAATCAGCGCGAGAGCGGGAAATGGTTCACCCGTTCGCCGGTTCAGGATTGCGGCAACCTCATTTCCAACGCGGGAAGCGCTTTCGACATCCTCGCCTTGCAGTCATGCGGCAAATTGCCCGGCTGGCCGTTTGGCACCACCGAACCAACAGGACGGTGAATCATGAAATCCCAATATCATTCGAACCGACGCCAGTTTGTACGAACAGTTGCCGCGACCGCAACCGTGGGCAGTCTGTTCAACGCCAGCCTCTCCAGCCTGGGGGCCACCGACACGGGGGTGATCGGCGAGACCGAACACTTCTGGTACCGCAGAGCACCAGAGGGGCCTTACATTGACTCACAGCGCGACAACAAGGCCTTCGGATTCGGCGATGGCCAAATTCTCTTGTCCGAAGACAACGGTCGGAGTTGGGCACATAACGCTGCCTTCCCTGACGCGGACAACATCACGTTCAGTTGCCTGCTCAAGAATGGAAACATCCTCTTCGCCACGCGTGAGAAGCTGTTCCTGAGCACCGACAATCTCGGGACATATCGTGAGATCATCGTCGAGGATCGCGACGGGAGCGATTACCGACCTCATGTCGCCAGGGACCCCGCTCGGCCCGGCTGGTATTTCCATCCGCTCGACGGCGTTCACACCTGGGACATCGACGGCAGGGAGATGCTCGTATGGGGCAACTACTGCAATGTGCTCGGTGGGCCGGCCCCCGTGAATATCTTTTACTCCACGAACGGCGGCGAGACAATCAAGATCGCCTATTCGTTCGGCAGGAATCCGCACTTCCAGGAGGAGGGAACCCCGCCCGAGTCGTTCCTCGGCGATCCGGAGAATCCCGTCATCTGCCGCCATCTTCACGGGGTCACTTACAATCCGGACGAGCGGGCATTCTACGCCTGCACGGGCGACATCAACCGCGGTCACAGCCACGAATGCCACTGGCTGCGCGGGACCTACCACGCCCCCACGGATCGTTGGGACTGGACCGTGCTGATCTCGGTGGACGCCAATTCGCGATACAAGTCGGGCGGCATCAATTTCGTCGCCGGACAGCTCTACTGGGCGGCCGATGCCAATGGGCCGAAGCAACCCGACGAGGAGTATGACCGCGGCATCTTTCGATGCGACCCGGCAGACCTGACCGACCCGTCGAAGCATACCCGGCTCTTCGATGCGGAGTTCGAGATGGCGAACATGATCATCCAGGATGGTGTGATCCTGGCCGGGCACTGCTCACCAGCATCAACCTATCAGACGGGCATCGCCTTCTCGCCCGACCTGGGCCGGACCTGGGTGGAATACGACCTGGCCGAGTTCGGCCCGCGCTCTCCCGTCCGGTTTCAGCCGAAGAACAGTGATGGCTGGTTCCGAGTGGACCTTCGCAAGGGATGGATCGAGCGAGGCGAGGTTCTTTTCATCAAACCAAAATCATGAATCAGCCTCCCCCCGGACGAAGCCGGCTCCTCGACCCACCGCACGCGTCTGGCGGAGTGATCTTCCCCACGAATCGCTCACCATGACCCACAAGTTGGGGGGGTGATCCCATCGCCTCCTCGGGTCGTAGGAGAGGACTGGGGCTGAACACGAACTTCGGTCCGTCAAGCTCGGTAATCGTCGTCTCAATCGATGGCTCGCGGTCCTTGTCGATTCCCTCACCGCCAGGCCGGAGGCCCGCGTCCCTCAGGCCACGGGCTTCTGGGCAGCATCCAAGACCGATTCCCGCTTCCGGGACAATGATTGGTTCTCTCCCGAGGCGATCCTAGCCGCACATTGCAACAGCGCCCACGATTCGTGGAGAAGGTCACCCGATCGGCGGCTCGTCTCGATGCGCCTGGCGTCGCGTCGCTCTGCACACCTACCTGTGTCGGGCGCGTGGAGAGTCGATCCGCAGAGTTCTCGATCCCGACAAATAGCTACGGTCCGTGTTTCCTGCACAAACTGCCTGCTCTCGCAGAGGTCAGGGTCGCTTGCGACTTCGATGAAGCTGTGTCCCTGCCTCGGTAACACCCAGGTGAACTCGGTCTGGAACTCAACTGTGAACGTTCGTCGTCGTGTCGGCATCGGTGGCCACCCGGGTTCGGGGGTACAACCTGAACCAGACGCAGGTCATCCCTGAGAGAATCAAGGCTTCCGTCGCGTGCTCGGTGAGATCTCGTCGTGGTTCAGGATCCAATCGATGATCGACTCGAACGAATTGAGCAATGGAGCCTTTCGAAAACGAGTCGGCGGGACGGGGGGCTCGGCATGGTTGAGGACTTGCCGAATGGTCTCGCGAGTGTGTCCGAAGTCTCGGGCGATCTGCCGGTTGGAGCTGTTCGTGCCACTGTCAATGGGTGTGGTCCTCGTCTCGACTAAACCGCCAGCGCCCCGTCCGCCAGCGAGGAGCCCGGCCGAACGCGCTTGTGATGGCAGATTGCCTGTTGCGCGGAGCCGGAAGTAGAGCGGGGCAAGGACCGGCACAGCGTTCGCGCCCGGAGTCCCGAAAGCCTGTTGCGTCTGGGTGCCGTCGAGCCCACTCCTGACGATCCAGTTTCCGTCTTCTGGTCGGAACACGACCGCATCCGGTCGGCCGTCACCGTCGTAATCGCCAACTGCGGCGATGTCGCCGGCGTTGCCGAATGTCACGCGGCGGCCACCCGGCGGAGGAGTACTCGTGTAGAAGGTATCGTTCGGAGCGGACTGCAGCAGGAACCAATCGGATCGGCCCGCGGCGTCGGGCAAGTCGGTGATGGAACGGAACGCCATGATGTCCGTGCGGCCGTCGCCGTCGAAATCGGCGGGAGCAGGCTGGTCGGCATTGCCAGCGGCACCGAAGACGACTGGGAAGGCGCCGGCCCTCTGGCTGTACTGAAGGTCGTTCACGCGGGATGGAAGCACAAACCACTGCGCAACGCCAAAGATGCCTCGTGCCTCGTCGAAGCGGTGAGGTACGGGGCGGAAGGTCACGATATCGTCACGACCATCGCCGTCATAGTCGCCGGGCGCCGGAAGGTCGACCCCGCTGGCCGCGCCGAAGGCCACGCGGAACGCACCGGCTGAACTCCCCAGGATGAACCACTCGGCCGCGCCGGGGGTGAGGTCGGAGTTGGCGCGGAAGGTGGCAATGTCGGTGATGCCATCGCCGTCATAGTCGGCGGGGGCCGGGCGATCCATGATGCCTGGTGCGCCGAAATCGATGATGACCGGCTCACTCCCTGGGGGCTTGCTGGACGGGATGTAGAGCCATCGGGCCAGGTCGGGGATGAGATCGCCGTTGATATCGGTCTCGGGCTGAACAACCGCGATGTCGGTGATGCCGTCGCCGTCGAAGTCGCCAGACACGGGAATCCCACCGGCGAAGCCGAGGAAGACCGAATATGTCTCCCCAAAGAGGTGGCTCGAGGGCCGAATATCAAACCGGCCCTGGCCGTACTGGGGGGCGTAGGTGTAGATCGCGAGATCGGTGATACCATCGCCGTCATAGTCACCGGGTATGGCCCGAGCGTTGGCCGCGCGGATCGGAGACGGCTGCCGCTCGACCACATCGACCGACACGTTGCGCACTGCGATCCCATCGAATCGCGTGTCGGCGCTGGCGATCGTATGGCGGATGGTCACGACATCGTCGCCGGTTGTGCCCTCGGGGGCAACGCGTCGGACGTTCACGGCACGCGGCACCCTCCAGTTGGCCGGAGTAAAGACAAGCTGGTGGGTCGAAAGATTCAGAGGGCGATCCGTGGACAAGGAGATCACCACGTCGGAGGTCGGCGGGGCGGTCAGCACGATTGAGTAACTGTCGGCAGGGCCCCCTGCCACCACCGCGGTGGCCCCACCCGACTCCAAGATGAGCACCCCAACAGGGCCGGTGGGTGTCGCCTCGGGAGTACCACCGTCAGCACCCACGTTGATCCTGGCTCCACTGGGCTGAGGTTGGCGAGAGGCGTCGGCCGATGGGTCACCCGCTGCGATGCCGGGCGAGCCGCTCCGCAGGCGGAAATTGTCGTCGCGGCCGCCATCGATGCCCGTGACCGGGTCGAACCCGAGGATTCCATCGGGGCCAGCCGGGTCCATGAACTGCGGATCGGCCACAAGACTATTGAAGTCGACGCCCACCTCGGCCCGCCAGTCGAAAATCGACGTAAACTCGCCCCCGGACCAGCCTATCTTTCCCGACCCCGTGAGTTTGAACAGGTTGAAATCACTTGTGAAGTTGGTCTGACCGTTGTTGGCGAGGTGGATCGCGTGGCCGCTGCCTACCTGGACGATGTTGGAGGTGAACCGGACGTCGCGGGCCGTCCAGCCGGTGGGTGGGCTGACCTCGAAGCCCTGTCCGCCGGGCTGCACGATCGTGTTGTTGAAGATCTTCGGGCCAGCCGCGCCCTGGATCTGGATGCCCGCTTCGCGATTACCGTAAATCAGGTTGTTGCGGATCGTGCCCCGGAACGGAATAGGCCTGAACTGGCTGAATAAATGCGTGGTGATCTCGTCATAGTGCTGTCCGACCACACCAATGCCATTGCCATAGACCCGGTTCCCGACCACCTCACCGGTATCGTGAACCGATATGCCGATGTTGGAATTTCCAAAGACGATGTTGTCCTGGATCAGGGCCGGACCATTGGTCAGCCATCCGAAGGCGCGTCTGAACGGCGCGTGTACGATCCCGTCCCGGTTGCCGGAAACCGTGTTGCCGATCGCCTGGGTGCCGGCCCGAAGAACGAGGCCGGCCTCGAGTCCTCCGGAGACCGTGTTGCCCCGAACAGAAATGCCCGGACCCGCCGCGTCGATACCAGTTCCGTGCGAACCGATCACCTCGTTGCCTTCAATCCAAACCCGAGCGCTTTCCGACGTCAGGACCCAGATGGCAGCGGTATTCCAGCTGGTGTCGCGGATCCGATTACCTCGGATCAGCCCAGCCCTGTCCGTTATCAGCGCGAGGCCGCCGGAGTTCCTGAGAAGATCGTTGTTCTCAATGATCGCGTCGGAGCCCTGGATAAGAAGGACATTCGAGCCGTAACTTGCCGAACTCACGATCGTGGAGTCCACCAGGCGGGCACCGTTGGACTGGCTCCACAACGCGTGTTGGCTGTTCGACCGAAACGTCGAGGCGACGATCGCCGGTCGATGGCTGGCCGACGAGATCTCCACGCCGATCCGAACATCCCCAAGCTCGACGCCTCGGACGGCCAGGTCGGTGCTCCCGGACCCGGCGGCGCGGATGCCCACATCGGCCCGCACGATGCTCAAATCGGCGATCACGACGCTGGTGGCGTCGGTCACTTCGATCCCGACCGCCCCCTCCGACTGGTTGTTTCGGTCCAGCGAGGTGCCGGTCCATCGTGCCAGGCGGTACTGGGAGGCAATGGCTTCGGCGGAGAGCACGCGATCGAACAAGACGACCTCGTCGATCGACCCTTTCCAGTACTGCTGAACATCTGGTTGAGAGTACGAAGGCACGCCGCCGCCGATCTCCAGGGGCGCCGAGGATGGCGACGGAGACCACATGGCGGCGGTCCCGGCGAGTTGACCGTTGACATACAGCGAGGCCGTCGAGCCGTCGTGGGTGACGGCGACATGCGTCCAACCCGCCGCTGGCCGCGGAACCGACAGTAACCACTGAGAAAACGAATTGAAGACCTGGAACCACATGGTGTCGTGTCTGTACTCCAGCCGCCAGCCGTGGCCATAGTAGCCATAGGTCGCGTCCACTTTCGAGGCGATCGGCATGGCATCGTCCTGATTGCCCCGATCATCAATCCAGGCCGCGAACGTGAACTGCTGCGGGTTCAGTAGGGGGGAATCCGGGATGACGACCGAGCCGGTCTTGCCGTCGAACTCTGCCGCGCCATCCGTGGACGGCGCGGCCTCGACACGACGAATGCCTCCGACGTACCTCCCGTGAAGCCCGCGGCCGGCGGCGTCGAACGCCGTGTCGCTGACACCGGCCTCGCCCAGCCGCCAGTAGGCGACCGGGTTCTCCGCGAGAATGGCCGCCGGGTCGATCAAGGGCATCACCGCGACCTGACCTGCTCCAATGATGCGCACGCCCGAGTGCGCCGGGCCCAGCGACACGTTCCTTGCCAGGGTGTACGCGCCGGCGTCCACATAGATCGTGTCGCCCGGCTGGAAACTGTACCGCAATAACAGGCCCGTCAGGCTCGCCATCGGGGTCGCGGGAGACCTGCCGTCGTTGGCATTGTCGCCCGGTGCAATGGTGAAGACGTCGCCCAGGGTCGAGGCGTCATTGACGTAGTACACCGCCCCCGGCGCGTCGTCGTCGCGGATGGTGCCCGTGGCCCGGTCTCCCCCGTCTGCAATCGAGGCATTAACCGGGTTTGCCAGTCGCACGAAAAACGTCTCGTCCCCCTCGCTCGTCAGGTCGCCGAGGACATCGACGGAGATGCGCTGGAGCGTCTCGCCCGGCTGGAAGGTGATTGTGCCGGCGATCGGGCGGTAGTCGTTGCCGCCAGAGGTGGCCGTGCCGTCAGCCGTGGTGAAGTCGACCGAGACCGGCACCGACTTGCGCCGAGAGAGCGACACGATGAAGGTCATCGGCGAAGGACCGCCATTGCCCTCCTCGCGTGAGGCATCGCGGATCGAGATGGCCGCGTCGTCGTCAACGATCACCCCGGCCGCCCGCGTCTCGTCGAAGCGCACGAGGTCCTCGCTACTGATCACGACGGCGAAGGACTCATCCGGCTCGGAACGGGTATCGCCACGGACCAGCACCTTCACATGCTGCGTGAGCGGTCCGCCAGGCACGAACGTCAGAGTGCCCGAGACAGGAATGTAGTCACCGTCTGCCACCGTGGCCGATCCGTCAGCCGTCGCATACGCGATCGTCAATGGGCCGGTCGGAGCCCTCGAGAGCGTGACAGGGAAGACGAACTCGGTCGTGCCGATGTCCCCCTCAATAGCCTCCGCCCCCGCGATCGTCACATGCGGCACGCCATAGATGTTCGGGTCGAGAAAGATGCTGAATTCAGAGGGTGTCCCAGGGTTGGGAGGTAGATCGAGCGCCTGCCACTGCTCAAAGGGACTGTCGGGCAAAGCGCTGGCGATTGTTACGGATGAGGGATGACTTGATCCGGAAACGCGGATGGTGAAGTTCCCGCCTGGGGGTAGCGGCAGGTAGACAGAAGCCGTAGCGGTGGTCGCTAGAGAACTGGTCCCATCAAGGTCAGCGATTGGAAGATCCGCGAACGGGACTGCGTCGGGGATCTGGTTTCGCACGATCTGCCCCCCGACAGTTACGGAGGAGACTCGTCCATGGGGATCGATGAGCGAGAGCTCGAGATCGTGGTCATCGGAGCTTGCCGTGACGTAGAGTCCGCTGACATCGGGCGGGTCAACGACGTAGCCGCGTGTTTCGAAATTGGGATATGGGAACTGCGCGTAGTCGCTTAGAAGGACGTGATCGAATCCGGGATCGTTAATAAAGAAGGTGTCGCCGGCAATGCCCGTGATCAGGACGAAATGAGAATTACCGGGCCTGGTGAGACTGGGGACCCAAGAGATGATTGGCATACCGGTTTCCAAGAGCCTGTCCCGGAGTTTTTGCGGGTTGGACGTGGTGAAGGGGACCCAGCGGTAGTTCGATGCGCCGACGTGGTTGATGACCATGCGAGCGGCGATTCCGAAATCAATCCGGGCGTTGAGGGGGACCGAGCCAGCACTCTCGCGGACGAGCAATGTGTTGAGAGTTGAAGGATTCAGAGGCTGCGGAGAGCCATCTAAGGTGATGGTGTTGATGCCCGCCGCGTGCAGCGACATGAACAGGCTGGTCAGGGCACAGCCAAAGCCGCCGATAGTGTCAGTGGGATGCAGCAGCAGTTGCTGTGTTTTCCATAACGGATTTCCCTGCTTGGAGGAGATTACGTCCATCTTGAGTGGCATTGACCGCACAGTGTTTTGAGGGTCGAACACGCCCAAGGAATTCTGGCGATCGGCAACGGCGATGAGGTAGAAGGCACCCTCGGGAACGCCCTGGAGCTTCTTGCCTGGCACCACGATGGGTTTCCCCGCACCGGCGTTAAGCCGATCATAAGGGATCGTAGTGGTGTGGATCGGACTATTCCCGAGGACGTCGGCCGGGTAGTTCGGCCCCTTTGCCCAGAAAAACTCGACGGGAACCTCCGCGTTCGGGACGGGGCCCACCGGTGGGGCTTTGAGGATAGGGTCTGGCCCATTGACCTGATACTCGAACTTGACCCCGCCCTCCTTCTTGCCGGACCAGGTCAGCTCAGTCAACTCGATCGAAGTCTTCTTCTCGATCCGCATCTCCACCGTTGTATCGACGATCCAGCCCGCATTGTTGGGCGGCCCGGGAGAGACAACACCGAGCGTGTTGGTCACCATGGTCGACAGGAAGCGGAAGTTCAGCGTTTCGCCGATACGGGTAGGGATCTCCATGGTCTTCGAGAGGCCGGGGCGCGGGCCGACAGACCAGATTCCCTGGCCGCCGAGGTCGACGCGATCCTCGGCCGTCCAGGTCGGGTGGTGCCCGTTGCCAACCAGCATCTGGTAATCGAACCTCGTGACGGCGTCCTTCGACGCGTACGTTGGGATGGCCATGTCAAGCGTGAGCCGCAATGTGACCGGGTCGCCGTCCTGCTCGTCGGGCTCGCTCTTCTCGATCTTGATCTCCACCGGCACGCCAAGGTTACCAGCAGGGTCGGCCAGGCCGATCTGCTGCGAGACCGACGCCACCCCAGGCTGGTGCAAATTGACGTTGGTCCAGAGGCTCAGCTCAACCCCGCCGTCGCCGTCGGTCAGGGGAGTTGATCCGAGGGCAACCTTCGAAAGGGCCCCCCCAACGGTACGCTCGAACACTTCCTGGGCCGTGCCGGAGAGGTCGGTGAGCCGACCCGGCGTCTGGAACGCGTTGTTCATCCGCGCCAGCTCGGACAGTCCACCGACGATGGTCAGGATCGCCGGTTGATCGCGCCGCTCCAGGTTCTCCAGCCGGGGACGACTGGCTCTCCGTGCGGCCCGACGGCCCGATCCGATCGCCTTGCCAGTCCACTTTCGCGAGGGGAATTTCTGAGGGTCCATGGTGTCTTCGTGAGTCAGGGGTGCGATGTGGCATCGGACGCTGAGCCTGGCGTTCCTGTGATTGAGGTCGCTTATAGACAGGGCCGCAGACAAGGGATGTTGGATCGTAATTTCAAATGCCAAGATTAGGTCAGCCAGAACAAATTGACAAAATGACTCGAAAAGTCAACTGTGTAGACGTCTCGGCACGAACAGTGGCTCAACTCGTCTCATCTCATGTTGCTTCATGGCAACGCGTTCTGGCTCCAGATGATGCGGCCTCGTGCAGTTTGACGTGATCGTTCGTGTTGAGCGTTCGCATTGCTCGAAGCTGAAGAGCTCATGCCCCCGATCGATCGATCACCTCGGCCGCTGTTCAAGGCTATCCGGTGATGAGGCCACCTCGTAAACTCTTGCTCCATCAGGAGGTCCGCACCCAACGCCGACAACGGAGCACGGTCCGATGCGAAAGCCCTACCCCTCCGACCTCACCGACGATCAGTGGGCCACCATCGAGCCGCTGATCCCCGTCTACGAGGTCGGTCGGCCCCGGGAGGTCGACATGCGGGAGGTGCTCAACGCCATCCTCTACCTCAACCGCTCCGGCTGCCAATGGGACATGCTGCGTAAGTGTCCGGCTGAGCTTTCGATTACCCACAAGTCGCCGGTGTCGCGGCCCGGCTGCGGGGACTACAGTCAGGGCTCGGCTGAGATCGTCAAAGCGCTTTCCCTCTGCTCAGGGCCATCGCGATAGACGACTGGGTGGATCACGAACTCGACGGCTGCCAGTTCCCCGACCGGCGTCTGAGGACGAGGCTGGGCAAGCTGCTCGGCAACCTCGGACAGCGGATCGGCGCCACCACGCCGATGGCCTACCGGGACTGGGCCGCCACCAAGGCCGCCTCCCGCTTCTTCAGCAACCCCTGGGTCGACGATGGGGTCATCCTGGCCGGCCACCTCGCGGCCACTCGGGCCCGCTTCGAGGCGACGACCGGTCCGATCCTCGTCCTGCACGACACGACCGAGTTCAGCTTCACCCGCGCCAACCCCGAGGCGATCGGCCGGCTCTCGCTCCTGAAGACCCGGCATGCCACCGTCACCCTCTGCGGCCTGCTTGATGCACTCCAGCCTCGTCCTCACCCCCCAGGGGGTGCCGCTCGGCCTGGCGGCCGTGAAGTTCTGGACCCGCGAGAAGTTCAAGGGGACCAACGCCCTGAAGCGGACGGTCAATCCCACCCGGATCCCGATCGAGCAGAAGGAGAGCGTCCGCTGGCTGGAGAACCTCACGCAGTCCACCGAGCTGCTCGGCGACCCGTCTCGCTGCGTCCACATCGGCGACCGCGAGGCCGACATCTACGAGTTGTTCTGCACCGCCCGGCAGGCCGAGACGCAAGTCCTGGTCCGCACCTGCGTCGACCGCCTGGCCGAGGACGGCGACACGACGATCTCCCGGGTGATGAGCCACATGCCGATCCTGGGCGTCCATGAGGTCGAGGTCCGGGACGCCAGGGGCCGTGCCGCGACCGCCGAGGTCGAGCTGCGCGTGCGACGGATGACCGTGCGGCCTCCGATCGGCAAGCAAGACCGCGACCCGGCGTTGTCGCTGACGGTCATCCACGCCCAAGAGCGCGGGACTCCCGAGGGTCGGGAGCCGATCCGCTGGGACCTGCTGACGGACCAAGCCGTGGCGGGCCTCCCCGACGCGGTCGAGCAGCTGGACTGATTCGCCCATCGCTGGAAGATCGAGACGTATCATAAGATTTTGAAGTCGGGCTGCCGGGCCGAGCAGGCCCGGCTCCGGACGGCCGAGCGGCTGACCAACCTACTGGCAGTACTCTGCATCGTCGCCTGGTGGGTCTTCTGGCTGACGATGACCAACCGGGCGACGCCCGAGGTCGCCCTGACGGCGACCGAAGTCGCGATCCTGGACCAGCTCGGTGGGGACACGACCGGGCCGGCGAGGCCGACGGTGTCGCACTCCCTCGTGGCGATCGCCAAGCTGGGCGGCTACCTGGCGCGGACGAAGGACCCGCCGCCGGGGAACATGGTGATCTGGCGCGGGCTGACCCGACTCATGGACATCCAGCTCGGCTTCGAACTCAGCCGACGACTTGTGGGTAACTGAAAGCTCGGCCGAACGCTTACTCTTGTTCAGCACGAGCCAGACCATGGCGTCGAGGTCCACTCGATCCGCTTCGAGGGTGATCGCCTCGTGGGACCGGCAACCGGTCTCCCAGTGGGCCGTCAGCAGGTTGCGAAACGGCTGGTCGCCGTCGCCCGCGATCAGGGTACGGACCTCATCCTCGGTCGGCACCAACTCCCGCCGCAGGGGCGTCGGCCGCTCCATCCGCTCGATCGGATTGGGGCGCAGCAGGCCGACCTTGCGGCCCCAGGAGAAGGCCGCCTTGACCGCGGTGATGGCGTTGAACCGCGTCGTGGCATTCTAGGACAGACTCGGGGCCTCGGCCCAGCGCTGGATGTCGATCGGCCGGGCGTCTTCCGGACGACGGGCCCCCAGGACCTTGGCGGCCGGTTTGAGGAAGCGACGATCGCCGTCGTGGGTCGATTACGATCGCTCCCCGCGTTCGACGGGGCGGGCAACGTCTTCGAGGAACTCATTGAGCAGTTCGCGGACGCTGAGCGACCTGGCAATCGGCGCCATGCCGCAGTCGGCCAACCACTGGTAGAGTTCACGCTGGGCCTCTGCCCTGCCTCGATCCTGGCTGCAGAGACGCACCTGGACGCCCGCGATCTGGGTGTAGTAAGCTATCCGGGCTTTCCAGAGCCACGGTTTCGGTTTTCTGAACATCGATCACGAACTCCCCGGAAAGTGTGTCGGGGACCGTGTCGATTCGAGGGGGTGACTAGACGTAAGTCCAAGTGGGCAGAGCCGGGATCGAACCGGCGACACCAGGATTTTCAGTCCTGTGCTCTACCAGCTGAGCTATCTGCCCTTTATTCACTCGAAGGATGATTATCGTACGAGGTCGAAGGAGGCCTGTCAATGGTCCGGTTTGAGACGAGAAGAGCAAGTCAGTTGATCGGGGCAACTCCTGATCCGAGTCAAGGTATGAAGACAGATGGGGGTTGAGTTGGCATGTTCGAGGATCGGCCAGGGACGTCTGACACGGAACACGGAACACATTTCTCAACCGCCTTTAAGACCGACACTGGCAACACTCACGAAGTTCATGAAAAACATTCGGAGGCTCCTTGAAAGAAGCCCAAGGGAGTTGGCAAGCAGCATAACCCCAAGCATCGATCTGGTTTGGAGTGATGAGGCGCAACGGAACCGCCAGTCTCTCGCACCGGTCAGAAGGGGTGATCTGAGGGAATGCCACGGCAAGCCTCGCAGGACTGTCTTGAGGGCGGAATCGGGAAATTCGTCAGCGCCGAGAATCACGAGCGAGCCCTTTCATGATCGCTGGATGGTTGACACCCGGCGACGACCGGTTAGAATCGTGCCATCACTCCCGCGAGTCGGGCGCATAGCTCAGTTGGTCAGAGCGCACCCCTGATAAGGGTGAGGTCCCAGGTTCGAATCCTGGTGCGCCCATTCATCACAAGTCCCACGCCGAACACGTCTTGCGTGTACCCGCCGGTGGTCGGCGGCGCGGCCCGAAGGTAGTCCGATGGTGGTAGCACTACCACCGAGGCCCCTCGGCGAGTCGCGTCCATGCCCTCCCGATCACTCCGAGTCCCTTCCTACACCCATCACAAGCCCACCGGTCAGGCCCGCGTCCGGATCGACGGACGGGACATCTACCTCGGCCGGTTTGACACCGACGAGAGTCGTGAACGCTATCGACGCGTGATCGCCGAATGGCTCTCGACCGGCTCACTTCCCGAGCCGGGCCATGCTCGTGCCGATCCGGACGACCAACGGCCATCGGAAGGGCCGACCGTCGCCGAATTGCTGGTGCGGTTCCTCCGTCATGCCGAGACGCACTACCGTCACGCGGACGGGACCCCGACCGGGACGACCGAGAAGTTCAAGGTCGCCCTGAGGCCGCTCCGGAACCTCTACGCGCGATCGTCGGTTGCCGAATTCGGCCCGAGGGCGCTCAAGGCCCTGCGAGAGCAACTGGTCCGGGACGGACTCGGCCGCTCGACGATCAACTACAACGTCGGGAAGGTCGTCCAGGTGTTCAAGTGGGGCGTGGCCGAGGAGTTGGTCCCCCCGGCCGTCTACCAGGCGCTTGCCGCCGTGCCCGGACTCCAGCGGGGGAGGAGCAACGCAAGGGAAACCGAGCCGGTCGGGCCCGTCCCCGATGCGTACGTCGATGCGGTGCTGCCCCATGTCTCCCGTCAGGTCCGGACGATGGTCGAGCTGCAACGGCTCACCGGCATGAGGCCCGGAGAGGTGTGTCAGATGCGGACGCGCGACATCGACACGTCCGGACGCATCTGGCTCTACCATCCTGAGCGGCACAAGACCGAGCACCACGGCCGGCAGCGGACCATCTACCTCGGGCCGAAGGCTCAAGCGATCCTCTCCCCCTGGTTGCGGACGGAGCTCGAAGCGTTCCTGTTCTCCCCGGCCGATGCCGATGCCGAGTTCCGGGCGAGGAAGCGGGCGGCGAGGAAGACCCCGGTCCAGCCGAGCCAAAAGGGCCGCCGTCAGGCGACTCCGAAGGCACGGTACAGCGACCACTACACGCCATCGGCATACGGCTATGCGGTCGCGCGGGCCTGCGACAAGGCCGGTGTGCCGCGATGGAGGCCGAATCGACTCCGGCATGCCGCTGCGACTCGCTTCCGGAAGGAGTTCGGGATCGACGCCGCACGGGCGCTCCTCGGCCATTCCGATGTGACGACGACTTCCATCTACGCCGAACGGGACGAGACACTTGCCGTCATGGCGATGAATGCAATTGGGTGATGCTGTTTCCTCTTGACGGCACTGAACTGAATCTGTAAACTTTTGAACAGGTTGAATGATTCGCGTGGCCGAGGAAGCCTCGGCCCATCGGCCGGTCCAGGGGATCGACCAGCGATCGCAGGTGTGTACTTGCTGCCCCGACGTTTTCGGTGTCGGGGCGGATGCCCTTGCCGCTGTTTGAGCCACCGATCCGCCGATGAATGCGACCACATTCCGAGCATCGAAAGCAACCGGCCGATACGGCGAGTCCGTGTCGATGCCGGTTTTTTCGTGCGCCCGCATCATCTGGAGAGCCTCTATGAATCTCGCAACCGACCGGAACCAGCGCGTCCAGCTCCGCGACTTGCCAGGCGTCGAGGGGCTCGACTTGCACGTCAGCACGCTTTTTCGATGGGCGTCTCGTGGAGTCCTCGCACGGGACGGTAGCCGCGTCCGTTTGCGGACGACACGCGTCGGCGGTCGGGTCTACGTCCGACTGTCGGATTTCGATGCGTTCAACGATCGGCTCAATGCCGAGTCGGGAGGGCAAGGCCCCGACGCGAGCGAGCGACGGCGCCGGGAAATCGATCGGGCCGAGGCGGAATTGGCTGCGCTGGGCGTGTGAAACGCAAACGGCCCGGCGGAGGGGCAATCCGCCGAGCCGAAAGATTGTGCGACTGGTGAACGAGAAAGGAGATTCGCTGTGCCATCACAGGATACGCGATTCGGTCGTCCGAAACAAGCCAATCGCATCCCGATTCGCCTCGTTGTGCACATGCTGAGACGAGGCTGGATGCTCGTGCAATCGGCAGATGGATGGTGGTCGATTGCCCCCTTGCACCGAGGAACTGCCAAGGGGGGCCGCTAATGAGTCGCGACATCGAGATGCCTTCGATTTTTGCACCACCGAGCTTCCCCCTTGTTTCGAACGTCCAGGAGGAAGTGTCCGCGTTGCCATCGCCGAAGATGTTTTCCACGACCGACCTTGGCAACGCGGAACGACTCGCGCACTGGCACGGGGAGGACATTCGCTGGGTCGTTTCCTGGCGAAAGTTCCTCGTGTTCACCGGCAAGCGATGGGAGCTGGACTACTCCGCGGTTGAACGCTTCGCAAAGCTGGCGGTGCGGCGCATCTACTCCGAGGCCGCCTGCCACCACGGAGAGAGCGAGCGGAAAGCGACCGCTGAATGGGCAAAGAAATCGGAATCTCTCGACAAAATCAGGGGGATGATCAGTCTCGTTGCCAGCGAGGAAGGAATCCCGATCCGGACTGACGTGCTGGACCGTGATCCCTGGGCGTTGAACGTGCTCAATGGCACCCTCGATCTCCGAACCGGCACGCTCGGGCCACACCGGAGAGAAGACGTTATCACCAAACTCGCCCCGGTGGAGTACGACCCTGACGCTGAGTGTCCGCTGTGGGAAGCCACGCTTGAACGCGTTTTTAATGGTGACGAAACGCTCATTGGGTACTGGCAACGGCTCTGTGGTTACGTCATCACGGGAGACGTGTCCGAGCAAGCGCTGCCTATCCTGTACGGGACAGGGGCGAATGGGAAATCGACATTGCTGAATGTGCTCCTCGACCTGCTTGGGCCTGACTATTCGATGAAGGCCCCGCCTGACTTCATCATGGCCCGGAGGCAGAGTGTTCACCCCACCGAACGGGCTGACCTGTTCGGGCGCCGCCTGGTCGTCGCGATCGAGACATCAGAAGGGGGGCGTATGGATGAGACACTGGTCAAGGAATTGACCGGCTCGGACAAGATTCGAGCCCGACGAATGCGCGAGGACTTCTGGGAATTCTCCCCAACCCACAAGTTGATGCTTTGCACCAATCACAAGCCCGAGATTCGCGGCACCGATCATGCGATCTGGCGTCGGCTGAAACTCGTGCCGTTTCTGGTCCGCATCCCGGAGGGCGAGCAGGACAGGGCGCTGCCCCTCAAGCTTTCGAAGGAACTGCCCGGCATTCTGGCCTGGTGTGTCCGAGGGTGCCTTCTGTGGCAAGAGCATGGGCTCGCCCCACCGGACGCCGTCACCGAGGCGACCACCGCCTATCGGGCCGAGCAGGACGTTCTGGGGTCGTTCCTTGACGACGAGTGCGTCATCAACGGACAGGCGAAAGCCAGGGCGAGTCAGCTTTGGACACGCTACGAGGAATGGGCTAAACGCAACGGAGAGGACGCACTCGGTACTCAACGGAAGTTTGGCCAGGCAATGACCGAGCGAGGTTTCGAGCGATTTAAGAACAACGGCGCCTGGTATCGCGGGGTCGGACTCCGCGACGACCGGGCTTGAACCCAACCGAGGAACTCAACGTGACGGAACCACGGAAGGAAACGGAACCACATTCCGGTATAGCGCTCTCGCGAGCGTGTATGAAGCGCTTATACCCAAACTCGGTTCCGTTCCTTCCGTTCCTTCCACGACGAGTCCGTTCATCCTTCCGAATCGGACTGTAACGCCGTTACATTCACCCAATCACCCATCCTTGTAACGCCGTTACAAGAGTGCTTGCAATTACTTATTCGCTAAGGAGGTTCCCATGTCCACCGATACCACCACCGCCCCCGACCCGAAGATTCTCGATGAGGTCCGTCTCCAGGGGCCGGACCTGCTGCCGGGTTCCCACGAGCGCATCGCCAGCCTCTTGAGCACCGACCCGAACATCCGAGCGGCCCGGCCCGAGGCCATGGCGCGGGCCGTCGCCGAACATCTTGAGCGAGTGGCCGAGCGGTTCCGTGATCCCGACGCACCGGCCCCCGAGAGCAAGTCACCGGCCCGTCGTTACCTGAAGGCGCTCGAAGCGGCCGGCGTGGTGCAGGATGCCGAGCGGGCCTTCGCCGAGGTGGCCACCGCCGTCGCCCCGCTGGCGGGTCCTAGCCAACTTGAGCACATCCGGCGCAAGCTCGCCGATCGGGACTTTGCCAACAAGCACGCGACCATCGCCCACAAGCCGGGGCCGAGCCCGATGGAGCGGCGCATGCGGGACCTGGCCGGTCAGCATTTCGCGGACCAGCCCGACGAGGTGCGACTCCGCATCGGCACGTACACCGACCTGGCCCGGCCCGGTGTGAGCGAGGCCGAGGCCATACGCATGGCCGCCTCTCGGGTCGGGCTCGGCCCCGAGGATGGCCGGCGCCAGGCGACCCAGCTTCGGGACGGCAGCGTTGCCCACGGAGTAGGGGCATCGGCGACCCGCAAGCCCGCCGCCTGGAATACGAGCGGCACCCTTCCCAGCGTCCGAATCTGACCCGACCCTCGGCCGGTGTTGCTGCCTGTCACGGTGCGACACCGGCCCCGATTGAGGAGGACCGACCCATGCCCCCGAATCACGATGTCCTGGCCGCGCAGCGTCATGAGCAACTGCTGTGCTGGATCAGTGAGCTTGCCGCGGCGATCCAGGCCCTTGCCGATCGGCTCGACGTTCCGGTGAGCGTGCCGACCGAGCCACCGCCCCGCCGACTCGACCCGCCTTGTCCATTGGACGCAAGGCCCCCTCGCATCGCAGGAGAGCATCCGTGAGCTATCCCGACCGTTCCCGCCTGGTCCCCGATCACGTCAACCTGAGGCGCTTGCAGGACGCCTACGAACGCCAGGGCCGACGCCTCGCCGTCCTGGAGATGCTCGTTGACCGATTGGCAGCACAGGCCGGCATCCCGTGGCCGATTCTCGACGATGACCCGCGTCGTTCAGGGCCGCAAGGCCGCCAGCGTCCGCGGTGCCCTGCGAGCACTCCGCGACGGTTGCCCACTCGCCGAAACCAACTGGTACACCGGCGAGGACAACGAGCATGAAACCGGCCTGCCCTCGCCCCCGAAGGCAAAGGCCAAGGCCCGGCGATGACCGTTTCCACCTTTTCCAACCAAACACACAAGCAATCAATCACTTGCCCGTGATGACGGCCTTCAACTCGTCGATGCTCATGGAGTCCACATTGATGCTCACGGTCGAGCCCTCGCTGGTCAGGCCGTGAATCTTGCTCAGATGGGAGAGCGCATCGGCACGAGAGTACCAATAGATTTGTTCGTGGCCCGACTTGCCGTGCATCCCGATCCGTTGGATGAACCGCCCGACGTTGAGCCGCTCGACCGCATCCCAATCGACCACCCGCCGCCCGTCCTCGGCGGTCGTGTAGACCTTCCCGGCCACCGTCGCCGGGTCGAAGGCCGCAATCTCGCTGATGCGGAGCAGCACCTCGCCCGCCCGCATCGCGTGTTGTTCGGCCATCGCCTCGATGGCACGCGCGACGGCCGGGTGAGCCATGACGCGGGACGCCTTGGCCACCGGCTGCGCGTATCCCGCCCGCTTGGCCGCCTGCACCGCCGACAGCCCCTCGATGATGCCCAGCACGAAGGACCGCTGCCGATGGTTCAGGCCCGCCATGACATCGGCCGGCGGCCCCGGCGACTTCTCTAGTTTATATTCGCTCATACGTCGATGCCTCATGTCGGGGGCACGCCGAAATGCCCTGTATTCGAGGGGACCGAACCCTGACCGCTCGCGCCGCGATCGACCGGCCCAGCCCCCCCCCTCGGTCGTCAGCCGCCGAAGCCCGCGCCGATGAGGGCAGGGACGACGCCACCACCGCCGCCGCGATTGCCCACCGCATCCCGAATCTCGCCGAGGATTTCGACGGAACGCTCGACCGCGGCCAACTGTTGTTGCTGGAGTCGGATGGCTTCCTGGTCGAGAATGTCCACCTGCTGCTGCTGCATCGCCGCCATCGGGTCCATGACGGATGCGGCGAACTGGCGTTCGGGGATGTCGAGCGGTCGCACGGCGGCCCCGTTGACGCGGGAGAGTGCGCTCTCGGCAGCGTTGACGCCCCGGCTGAATCGGCCGGCGACGGATGCCAGGGCATTGTTCACGTTGAAGCCCGAGAGGGCATTGAGCGGGGTCCAGGCATCGTTGAGGAACCGGTCCCCCGAACGCTGGGCCGCCATCGCCTGGAGCTGGGCCTCGGTCGGACGCAAGGGTCCGACGAAGGACCGCTGCCCTTCCTGCATGGCCAGGGGGGGAGGACCCGGCGGTTGCTGGTTCGGGAGGTTGGTCGCCTGAGTGGTCAAGGCGTCCGCGAAGAAGCCGAAGTAGTCGGCCCCCCAGTTGGCCGCACCCTTCACCAGTTGGTTCGCCCCGCCACCCGCTGCCGAGGCCAGGCCCCGCACCGAATCGGTCAGCTTCTCCAGAGCGGCCGCCGTGGTGTCGGCCTCACGCTTGAAGCGGTCGGCCATGATCGAGCCGGTCCCCCACTCCCGGTCCGCCATTTCGGAAGCGGCCCGCACGTTGCCCATGCGGCCCCCGAGCTGGCCGGCGAGCATGATGTCACGCTGGTTCGTGAATCCGAGCTCGTTGCGGATGTAGTCCAGCGCGTTGACATCCCCCCGGGCCGTCGCGGAGCCGATGCCCCCGAACAGGGTTTCGAGCGCCGAGAGCGGATCGGAAGCGTACTGGCGTCCGATCGTCCCGGGCCGGAGCCCGAGCGCCCGGTCGAGTTCGGCCTGCTGGCCCCGATCGGCCATCTTCGACAGGATGCGACTCATGGCGGTGGAACCGGACTCGACGGGCAGGCCGACCGATCGCATCTCAGCCCCGAGCGCCATGGTTTCGGTGAGCTTGAGCCGCGCGGCCTGACCGGCCCCGGCGAGACGGCGGGTGATGTTCAGGATTTCAGGAGCCGTCGCCACCGCCGAGGCGTCGAGCGCCGCCAGGGCCGCGGTGAAGCCCCCGGCGTCGGACATCGGCCGACGATAAGCGTTCAAGGTCTGGACGGTCTGTTCGGCCAGCGCCCGCGGCTCGGCATCCGGCGTCATGGCCGCAAGGCGTCCCAACACCCGCGTCGATTCCGGGATGTCGCTTGCGCCGACCCCGGCACGGGCCAGCACCTCGGCCAGCTCGAACGATTGAGCACGGTTCAGGCCTGGCGTGTCGGTCGCAATGCCCCCGAGTCGTCCCACCATGCGGCCCGAGGCCCGCTGGTCGATGCTGGCGATGCCCCCGAGCCGTGCCACCGCCGATTCGGTCCTCATGGCCTCACGCGCCGAGAAGAAGGCCCCGCCGACCGTCGCGGCCCCGGCCATCATCCGCGGGTCGCCGAAGAACGGCAGCCCCGCCGCCATCATCGCCCCCGAGGCGAAGCCCCCGCCGTAACGGCCTCGGTAGCCCCCGAAGCCGCCGCCCGGCATGTTCGGCGCCCGCATCCCCGCCATCGCGGCCTGCATCGCCCTGGCATGGGCCGACATCTGGGCCATCTGATTGTTGAGCGCCTGGAACTGGCCGATCGGCAAGGGCGTGGCTGCGAAGGCCCTGACCTGCGCCTGGAGGGTCGCCATCTGACGCTGGAACTGCGAGGCGTCGAGCACGACCCGCACGGTGAGCGGCATCCGCCCCAAACGCTGCACATCCCGTTCAATCTTGCGGACACCGGCGTCCCACTTGGCGAACCGCATCTCGATCTCGCCGTAGAGCGCCGCGATCTGGGCTTGGAGCATCGTCGATTCCCCCCGGTCCTGGCCCCGCAAACCGGCCCGCACCATCGCGGGCCCCTGGATATGGAGAATTGTACCAAAAACAGACGCGAGGACCCGTTCAAATCAGCTCGCCGGTCCAGGGGGACGTGGCAACGCCCCCGTCTCGACCCAGTGACCCACCAGCGTCGAGAGTTGGCCCAGGCACTCGGTCAGGCGATCCACCTTCTCGCCGAGCGCCCGGTCATTCTCGCCGAGCGTCCGCAAGTGGTCGGCAACCCCCTTCATCGTGTCCTCGAACTCCCGCCGCGATACCACCTCACCCGATTGATCACTCATCTCGATTCCGCTCCCTTCGTTCTTTGTGCCGCACCCTTCTCATTCTCCGAGCCGAAACAACGTTTTTGGCTGTCCGAAACGGTTCACTCGGATTCTTCCCGTTCGATGCGCTTCAGTTCCTTGATGACGGTCGAGCGGACCCATGCGGCGACGGCCAGGCCGCTCTCATCGGCGACGGCCTTGATCCGTTCCATCAGCTCGGAGTCGAGCCTCATCCGCAGTTCCACCTTCTCCTCGGCCTTGATCATCTTCTTGCGTCCCATCGTCGTTGTCTCTCGCATGCGGTGCGTCGGATTATCCAACGCCAGCGTATCCGATGCGGATGACTTGCTGATAGTGTACGGTGTTCATCATCCAAAATCAATCCGCAAAAAATCCCCACTAGACCGTTGACGACTCCATAACTTGCGGATACTATATCCTCAGACGTGAGCGGCAGAGACTCACGCGAGGCAACGGATGAGCAACACCGATGACCACGACCTTTGCCGACATGCTGGCCCGGCTGGAACGCTGCGAGGACCCGGCCCGGCTGGAACACTATGCCGATGAGGCCAACGTCCGAGAGTGGAACGATGACCGCGGTGGGACGCATTCGTGGTGCGTCCTGGTCATGGGCGCTCAGGGCCGGTGCTTCCGCCTGGTGTCGAGCAACCCGGCCGGGATGCGAGAGGGAGAGGCCCGGTCATGGGCCTATGCGGTCAGGAGCAAGGCCGGTGAACGGCTGGCCGCGATGCTCCAACCGGCCTGACCAGACGAGAGAGACTCACCCCACCCGAACCGAGGACCGAACGATGACCGACGCACAACGCCACGAAGCCCTGACCGTCAGCATTCGCCAGCTCACCGAGGGCATGGCCGACGCACGGGACCGTTGCTTGGCCGCCTCCGAACGTGGCGACCATCGGACGGCGGACTTTGCTCTCGCAAGCTACGAGCGCATGAAGGAGCGGCGGGAGTACCTTCAGGCGCGGCTTGAAGAACTCGAAACCGTCCTGAGCAACTGACCAGACCGGAAAAGAGAGAGGGGCCTCGGGTGGTGACACACCCGAAGCCCCGGCGACTTCCCCCACAACCCGCAAAGATCAGGAGTCAGTCTGATGAGCATTCTCACCCGAACCACCGCCGATGTCCAGCCGATCGAGTGGCACACCGATGAGCCGACCCCGTTGGACGTGATGATCGCCCCGGCCGAGGACACGGTGACCACCTTCCCTGGTGACGCCGAGACGATCGCCGATCTGATCAACGGCTCGGACCTTGAAGCCCCTCGGTTCGACCGCTACGTCGTTGAGCCCCGCTTTCTCCGCCTCTTGAACCAGGACGGCTACGTGGTGAAGGACCGGAGCCTTGACGGCCTGGTCGTCTGGTTCAGCGTCGATCGCAAGGCTTGTGAGGACCATTGCACTGACCTCAATGCCGAGGACTGGCCGGACCTCGGCGAGTGGTGGAAGACTCAAGCCCCCTCGGAACACTTCGACCGGCCCGTCAGGACTGTCACCCTGTAACGACGAGACTCCCCGCCCGGTCGACACCATGCCGACCGGGCATCACCCCTGTAGCCCTGGAGATGCCCCCATGACCACGACCACCGCAATCAATCAGTGGGACGGTTCCGCCACGCCGAGCACGACGTTCCAGCCCGGCCCCCTGGAGCACCACCGCTCGTTCCTGCTCTGGAGCCGAGAGCCTGGTGCGACGACCGCCACCATCGACCACCATGTCTACGGCAGCGTTACACTCGATGACGCCATCGGCCAGGCCGTGCGCGACCTGGAGCCCGGCGAGACGCCCTTCGAGCTGGTCGTCACCGAAGGGCCGACCGTCCGCGCCCTGGTCCGCCTGACCGCCGAGGGGCCGACCGTCGAACGGTTCGACCAGGTGTAACGGCGTTACATCCATCCATGCTTGTAACGCCGTTACAAGCATGCAGTCACTCTTGTAACGCCGTTACAGTGTTCCACTCCCAATCACCTTCACCCGCCCCGGTCGAGTCGGCCGGGCTTTCACTCAGGAGATGATCGCGATGGAAAACCCGAACGATGGCTTGATGGACTTCGTTGCGGAGCACGTCGAGATGAAGTATTTGCAGGCCAAAGAGTCTGGGATGAGCGATCCCGTTGTGCTGGTCCTCTCACCTCCGGCCAGTAGCAAGGGCGATCCAGGCGAACCGGTCCCGATCACGATCAGCGCCCTTGAACGAACCGAGGCCCTCGAATGGCTCGCAAGCTGGGAACCGAGGGCTGTCGAGTTGGCCCGGTCAACGGTTTCTCCTGACCGCCCCATCACGGTCATGGTGGGCAGCTCGGAAGGGTTTACGATTTACGATCGGGCCATCTGCACCGAGGTGTGAAACCACTCGCTTGTCCCGTTGATCTCAGTGAGCCCCAGCCGCTCCACTCCCGGAGTCGTCGGGGCTTTCTCGTGCGCTCGCCTCAGGCCTCTGTGATCTTCCGAGGCTCGCCCTGGTCGTCGTCGATCAGGTAGACCGGGAGCTTGGCCCGGGCGGAACGCGTTCCGCCGGGGCTTGCCCGAATCAGGAGCGATCCGCTTCGGAGAATCAGGCCCGGAACGGCTCTTGTGCCGAGAACCGTCCGTGATAACCCTTTGAGGGAACTTCACGGACCTCTTCGCGGATCAACTGGCAGATGGGCATGCCGGTCGCGAGGTAGACAACAAATTCACCGAGATTAAAGATTTCCAACTGGATTGGCAGGCCGGGTGTTTCGGGCTCTTTTTTGTTGAACCCAAACCCGGCATGGATTGTTGGAGCTGTAACGTGGACACCGATCCCCAGCCGGGCAAGGCTGCTTTTACCCTCAACCCGGGCCGCAATCCGGGATCTCTCGGGGAGGTAGATTCGCTCGCGAGTGTAGCCCAAAACGAAGCACTTTGGATGCAACGCGAAACCATCACGCGGGATCGCTATCTTCTCCGCAAAGTGCTCGTCTTCGGCCATTTCCGTGACGTTAAACCCGTCCCTGGCCGGGTAGACCGACTTGGGGCCGCCGGGTTCACCTGAAGGCAAAGGCCTCGACGTCTTCCATCGTACCATTACACCATGAAGGGTTAGATCGATCGCGGTCGAGGACCACAACTCCGCGTTGGGTCGCGGATTAATGATGAGTTGTTTGTCTTCGAGTGCGGCCTCGATTTCGCGATCAGAGAGTATCATGCAACAGCTCCCGAATCCTTGGCGACCTCGTGACGGAGCGACTCAAACGCGACCCACATTCGATTAGCACCGGAGTCCGCTTCCGCCGGCAACTCGATGAGTACCCGACGTTGCCTGCGATCAATTTCGACGATTCCGACTGAGAGGAACTGATCATCTCCGTATTCGTTGATCAGAGCTGGTGTGACTTGGACGAATTGAGAGCGTCCACTGATATCCTGAACGCGGGCGGCAACGCCGTCGGGCAGCAATCCGCCCGGAATGACTTTGCATCGAACCTCGGGATAGTAGAGAGCTTCGGCAGCCATATTACGGTTCCTCCATCATCGGTCACGTCATTATGGACGTGGGTCCACTATGACGGGCGCCACCGTGTTAAGCAACGCCCCGGCTCATGATTCCTTCAGGCGGCCGGATACCTGCCCCATTGCGGATTGAAGGGCGGCCTGGGGATACCTCAAAGTTCTAACGCCGGCAAGCCCTATTCCAGGTTCTAGGGCGCCCCGGCAAGCCCTTAGCAGACCATTACGCTCGATGGCGTTAATCTTCAGCTACACGACGAAACCGATGCAAAGTGTTACCACCGACTACCATTCATCGGCCGTGAGTACCACGATAATCCGCGATTCTGTGCGACGAGATGCGACGGATTGCAACCGGCCGAGGAACGGTGTAAATTGCTCAGTATCGGACACTTCGGGCTGAACAGATGCGTCCGGACGTGGACCCTGATAAGGGTGAGGTCCCAGGTTCGAATCCTGGTGCGCCCATTTCGAAATGTCTCCTTCATTGTCGATACGTGATTTGTCAACGAGGAATTACATGAAGCCCCAGCGGGGCTTTTTTTTATTACTTCAGTGATGCGACTCACCACGATCGCGAGAGGGACCGCGAGCGATCGAATACGGCGCAGCAAACAGAACCGACCATCCGTCACGAACCACGGAACGATCGGTCCTGGGAGTGAATAAGCCTTCGGCCGGAGCGAATCAGTCGTCATCCTCGTCGATGTCGTCGTCGTCGTCCTCGTCGATCTCCTCCTCCTCGTCTTCGGGCTCGGTGTCGACCTCAAGCTCGGCGTCGGGGACGGCTTTGGGAGGAGGGGCAGTGGTGCGGGTGATTGAAGCGCCGAGACCGGGGGCGTCGTCGGGCATCGGTTCCTTGGCCTTCTGAACGAAGTAGGTGCCTTTGCCCTTGGCGTTCAGTTCCTCGGCCTTGACTTCAGCTTCGGCTTTTTGAGCAAAGTCGAAGGTGGCGACGGTTTTGAAGGCGTCGCTCACGACGTTCCAGACAATGCGCATACGAGCGGCCGGCTTCACGGCCTTGGTCGTCTTGGCCTTGCTCTTGGCGGGAGCCTTCTTCTTTTTCGGCTTCCGCTCGACCTCCTCGTCATCATCGGTGTCATCGACGATGGCGGCGGCGTCGTCCTCGACGGGGTCGAGGTCTTCGGCAGCTTCGTACTGACGACGTAACTCCAAACGATTTTTCGGCTTGCCGGCCATGGGCATGATCCTTCGTCGGGGCGATGGCCACTGCAGTCGGCGATCAGAAGGCGAGCGGCTCGGAGTGCGAAGGCACCCGGATACCGTTGGCCAACACGTTCCAGCGGGCATTCTAACCAAGCGAGCGCGCGATTGCCTAGGCACCGCGACCGTCGGCTCAGGCGGCTCGCCCCAGCCACCGACCAACGTGCTCCAACAGCACTTCGGGATGATACGGTTTGGTCAGGTAGTGGTCGATTCCCAGCAGTCGCAACGCAATCTCATGCTCATCGAGCACTGCGGCGCTGCAGATGATCACCGGATGCTCCGGCCATCGACCTCGAAGGCTCCGGCACACATCGACCCCCGAGAGTCGGGGTAAATTCAGGTCGACCAGGGCGAGGTCGAATGGACCATCCTCGTCAATGCGCCGTAACGCCTCGGGGCCGTCAGCAGCCTCAACCACCGAAAATCCCGAGCTTTGCAAGAACTGTGAGACGAGGGTACGCAATAGGTCCTCGTCTTCGACGAGCAGTAGCGTGCCGTCGCGATCCGTCGGCATCGGCGATCCCTCCTCAGAGCATCCTTGCCCTGGGCGGTACTCTAGCGACCGGAGCGATCCGCGCCCACTCGGGAATCTCAAAAATGCGTGTGCCGTTCCCTGATCCGAAGTCTTCGGATCGAGTCGGTTCAGATTCGATTCCGAGGCCGACACCCAAGATGATCTGAGGTTACAGCAGCCGGGAATCGCCCGGTAACGTCATCGAAACCGAACGCGTGTGATGCCCCGACAGGCTCGCAAGAGACCCCGGTCCCGGTCGAGGATCGCCCGCCTGACCATCGGCCGTTCGAGGTCGACGATCCACTCCGAGCACCTGACAGAGCCAGGCGATCACGATGTGCTTCGTCACGCTCAGGCCCAGCAAGCCGGCCAGCGTGCCAAAACGAAAAATCCAGAGATTCAGCGCGATCCCCGCCACCACGATCAACAGGGCTGTCACGCTCAATTGAAGAGGCAAGCGTTGCATAACCATATTATGGGCCTCCCCGGACCGCCCGGAAAGGGAGCGACTGGATCGAGATCGGCCCTCAGACTACAATTCGTCGCGCACGGTCGGCTCAATCCTCCCCGGTGTTTGCACAGGCTGCAAACCTCCCTGGGAACAAGCGCCGAACCGAAGGCTCGGCCGTCATCCGGTCCGAACCCTGACGCCCTGCATGGCGTCTGGTCAATCTGTTCCCCTTGCCGATTCCGTCCGAACCGCCGCCCGACGCGGCCCCGGGCACCAACGCCCCCGTCCCTCGCCGAAGTCAGGGCAATACGACCCATGCCAACCCCACCAGGCCCGACTCCCGATCGCCTCGAATGGTCGATCCCGATCGATCCGGTCTTGCAGCAAGAGCTGGAACGTCACGTCCTGGTGACCAGCTGGGACAAGCTGCTCGGCATGGTCGACACAGTTTACAACTGGGGACGACGCTCGGCCCTCTGGCCCCTCGGCTTCGGGCTGGCCTGCTGCGCCATCGAGATGATCTGCACCGCCAGCAGCCGCTTCGACATCGCCCGGTTCGGAGCCGAAGTCTTCCGCGGTAGCCCCCGACAGGCCGACGTGATGATCGTCTCCGGCACCGTCACCAAGACGATGATGCCGGTCATCGCCCGGCTCTACGACCAGATGCCCGAGCCGAAGTACGTCATCAGCATGGGGGCCTGCGCCTCCGGCGGCGGACCGTTCAAGGAAGGGTACAACGTTGTCTCGGGAATCGACAAATATCTTCCTGTCGATGTCTACGTACCCGGTTGCCCACCGACTCCCCAGGCCCTCTTGAATGGCCTGATCACGCTTCAGAAGAAGATCGACGGCGAGCGTCTCGACATTCCCGCGATCGGTCGAAAGGGGAACACCCCTTGGTACGATCCCGAGGTCGAGCGCGATATCCCCGTGCCCGTCCTCGGTCCCGACCTGATCGACGTCCGCACCCTCGAACTGACCGCCGAGCGCACCGCAGCCGGCCTGGTCGAAGCCCGAGAGGCCACCCTCGAACGCCCGTCGAAGATTCCCGCGCCTCAGCCTGATGTGCCCGAGCCATCGGCGGATTCCGAGGGCCCCAAGAAGTCAGACGCTTCCGCTCCTCGGCCGATGAGCAAGATCGAGCTGATCCGCGCCAAGGCCCGTGGCGAAGCCATTCCCGAAGGAGCCGAGGCGGCCACCGCTCCGGCCGCGAAAAAGCCAGCCGGTAAACCCGCGAAGAAGGTCAAGGTAGCCGAGGCCCGCCCGAGCCTCGTCTGGCTCGGCAACGACCGGCTGAAAGAGTTGTCCGACCGTCTCAATGCCGCCTTCGGCGACGAGACCGCCACGATCATCCGCGCTGCCCTCCTGATTCCCGCCGAGAAACTGCTCGACGTGGCCGGATTCCTCCGCGATCGCAACCCGATCCGCTACGACTACCTCGCCAGCCTCCAGAGCGTCCACTACGACGACTGCATCGAGGTCGTCTACCAAGTCGACAGCATCGAAACCCCCGGCTCGTTGATCGCCCTCCGCGTGCGAACCAGCGAGGCCGAAGGGGCAGGGGAGAGCCCATCGGTCGTCCCCATCTGGCCCGGGGCCGATTTCCAGGAGCGCGAGGTCTACGACATGATGGGGGTCCGCTTTACCGGGCACCCGAATCTGACGCGCATCCTCATGTGGGAAGGCTTCGCCTATTACCCGCTCCGCAAGGATTACCTCGAACCGTACTACGAAGGACCCACCAAGGTCTTCCCGAGCCGCATTGAAGACGGCCAGGGGCACCACTTCCGCGCCGAGGAATTCAACCCCCACGGCACGAACCTCAAGATTCCCCAGTCGTTCCGGAACTGGGACAGCTTCGACTCCGCCCTCGACCCCAAGGGGATCGGCCTCACTCCTCTGGGAGACGGGGTTGATCTCCAGGGGCTCGACACCGACCAGTTCATGCTCAGCATGGGGCCGCAGCACCCCTCGACTCACGGCGTCTTTCGGATGAATCTCCGGATCGACGGCGAGACGATCGTCGGCCTCAAGCCCGTCATGGGCTACATGCACCGCAACCATGAGAAGATCGGCGAACGCAACACATTCTTGATGAATTTCCCGTTCACCGATCGGCTCGACTACCTCACCTCGATGGGCAACAACTTCGGCTATGCCCTGGCCATCGAGCAACTGATGGGAGACGACGCAAAGGTCCCCGAACGGGCCGAGTACCTCCGCGTCATCATGGCCGAGCTGACCCGGATCGCCAGCCACATGTGGTCGATTGGCTTCCTGCTCAACGACCTCGGTGCCTTCTTCACCCCGGCATTGTACGCGATCGAGGAGCGCGAGCTGATCCTCGACCTCTTCGAGTGGGTCGCGGGTAGCCGGATGATGTGCAACTACTTCCGTTTCGGCGGCGTCGCGTTCGACCTGCCTCCTGGCTGGGCCGATCGCTGCCGGGGAATCGTCAACGACCGGCTCGACCGCAAGATCGACGAACTCGACCGCCTCCTGTCGGAGAACGAAATCCTCCAGGACCGCACCAAGGGGATCGGCGTCATCACCCGAGAGCAGGCGATTGCCTACTCGACCGCCGGGCCGGTTCTTCGGGCCTCCAACGTCCCTTACGACATCCGCCGGGCCGCGCCGTACTCGATCTACGACCGCTTCGACTTCAAGGTCATCAGTACCACCAACGGCGACGTTTACGACCGCTACCTGATCCGCCTGCTCGAAATGCGAGAAAGTGTCCGCATCCTCAAGCAGGCCCTCCGCGACCTCCCCGACGGCCCGATCCTTCCCGGCAAGAAGAGCTACCAGATCAAGGTCCCCGCCGGCGAGGCCTACTCCCGCGTCGAGAACCCCAAGGGAGAGCTCGGCTACTACGTCGTCGCCGACGGCGGCTCGACCGCCTACCGCTACCACGTCCGCAGCCCGAGCTTCATCAACCTGACGGCGCTCGAAACCATGTGTCTCGGCCACACCGTCGCCGACGTGGTCGGCATCCTCGGCAGCCTCGACATCGTGCTGGGAGAGGTGGATCGGTGAGGAGAGCGCGATGAAGGTTCGGGACGTGATCAAGAGACTTCTCGACGATGACTGGTATCAGGATTCGCAAAAGGGCAGCCATCGTCACTTCAAGCACCCGTCGAAGCCCGGCAAGGTCACGGTCCCAGGCAAGATGTCCGACGACGTTCCCGAGGGCACGCTCAAAAGCATCTGGAAACAGTCAGGTCTCGGAGAAAACTCATGAACCCTCACGCTGTAGCCCCAAATGAAGCCGTCGAGCAGGACCGTCAGCGACGAATTGCCGAACTCAACGCCGAAGAGGGTTCGGATTGGGTCGATCGCTACAAACCCGGATCGTTCGGCTGTCACGAGTTACTCGATCGGACCTTGATCCTGGCGAATGCGATCGAAGCACAGTTGCTTGATCACCCTTCCTGCGTGACGAATCAAGAATGGTACGCCCTGGCCGAACGCGCCGCGACCGCCCTCCAGGAGCTTTACCAGCGGATCGGTGCCGAACACCTCTGATTATCGACAACGTGACCCCGAGAACGGCCAGGAACTCCTGGAACGCGGAACGCGAAGGGATTCGCGTCCTCGTGTTCGATCCCGAGTCTGAGGAGGTTCTTCAGTGGGTACCCTAGACGACGATCGGCAACTGGTCGAACGCATCTTGACCGAGCATGCCTCGACCCCGTTCTCTGACTGCGAGATCACCCAGCAACTGGTCTTCGACCGCGAACGAGACCATTACATGATCTTGCTGGTCGGCCGCCAGGGCGATCGTCGGATCCATGGACCCCTGGTTCACATCGACCTGATCGACGGCAAGTTCTGGATCCAGTACGACGGAATTGAATACGGCATCGCCCAGGATCTGCTCGACGCCGGCATCCCGAAAGATCGAATCGTCCTCGGCTATAAGTCCCCCGAACTCCGGCCGCACACCGGATTCGCCGTGGCGTGAAAGGTTGGAACAATGAACGGGTTCAGGAGGATCATGGGAACCGTCTTCGGGACGATCGGCGCGGTCATCTCGGCCGTGCTGGGACTCTGGCCGTTCGGCAAGGGGATGATCACCGGCCATCTGGTGACAATGCGCAGGTTCCTCCGCACCTTCACCGTCGGCCACGGGGCAACCACTGCAAGGCACGGCGGCGGCGACCTGCCGATCGACCTCTGGTGGAAACGCCCCGAACACCGGCGCGGGCCGGTCGTCGATCAGGGGCCGGACACCGAAGGACTGTTCACCGTCGAGTACCCCGACGAACGCCTGCCGACCCGCGAACGCTTCCGCGTCTTGCCTGTCTTGATCTACGACGACGACGATGGGAACGTCCGCTGCACCAGTTGCAACATCTGCGCGAAGGTCTGCCCGCCGCAGTGCATCTGGATGTCCCAGGCGAAAAATACCAAGGGGAACGTCGTCCCGCTCCCCGAGGAGTTCTACATCGACATGGACGTCTGCATGAACTGTGGGCTCTGTGCCGAGTATTGCCCGTTCGACGCCATCAAGATGGACCAGAACTTCGAGCTGTCGAATTACGAACGGCACCAGTCGCACATCTATTCGCTCCAAGACCTGCTCGTCTCCAGCGCCTACTACGCCGAGACGCACCCCGAAGCCTGGGCTAGTCCCGAGGAAACCGCCGAGCGGGCCAAGGTCGAGAAGAAGAAAACCCAGCGCCTCCAGAAAGCACTGACGGCTCCCCAACCCGCCGAAGCCGGGGCTTGACCGCCTCCATTTACTGTTCCTGCTGCTCGCCGGAGCCTTGACCTACGCAACAACCGCCCCAGGTCGCTACAATAGCTCGCCAAAGCCGCCGGCCCCTTGTGTGGCCCCGCCGGCGCGGATACGATCGCCCCGCCATCCGCAAGGAGTCCGATTCGCCGATGTTCCTGAAAAAGCCTGAACCCCAGTACGTGCCTGGAACCCGGGTGCGGGTCGTGCAGTTTCTCCGCGTCGGCCATCGTCGCTGGATGACCGAGACGACCGGCACCGTCGAAGGCGAAGGCTTGCGCCCGGTCGGCGGCATGGAGATGGGCGGCAAGGCCCTCTACTGTCACCAGCCGACCCTGCGTCTTCGTCGCGACGACGGCGAGATCACCGAGGTCGCGCTCGACGAGAATACCCGCGTCGAATCGCTCGATGCCCCGGAACCCGCTACCGCCTCGGCCAGCGGACCTCCTCCGCAGTCGGTCTGATCCACGCCCGCGCCGCGGCAGGCTCGGTCCGTGGTGCGGCCCCGCCACGAGCCGATTGATTGATTGGCCGGGAATCGCCCCGGTCGTCGTGCGATTCGATGCGTCCGACCCCCGCCTGGCCGAAGGCTCCCTCCAGATCGACCTCGGCGGATCCCTCGTTTTTGCCCTGTAAGGACTGCGTGCGATGATCCCGAACTACGGCTTCATCGGCCTCCTGCTGTTTGCGGCGATCGGCTTTGCCGTCGGGCCGCTCGTGCTGGTGGCCCTGATCGCCCCTCGCAAGCGGTCGGTCGAAAAGGGGGAAACCTACGAGTGCGGCGTCCGGACGACCGGCGAAACCTGGGTCCGGTTCCGCTTGCAGTATTACATCTATGCCATCTTGTTCGTCGTCTTCGATATCGAGACGGTGTTCCTCTACCCCTGGGCCGTCAGCTACCTCGGCCTGGCCGAGATGGGATTCGGGCTGTTCGTCCTGGTGGAAATGGTGATCTTCCTGGCCATGCTCGCCGTGGGCCTGGCCTACGCGTGGGCGTCCGGCGACCTTCGCTGGGTGTGACTGACCTGGGATCGCACCAAGGGTCCCCGCTCGAAGGAGAAAAGGCTCCGTGATCGCCCCGCTGCTGGACCCGGTGCTCCTGCTGGCGTTTGCCGATGACGGTCTGCGAACGGCCGGGCTTGATGGGCCTGCCTGGCTCTACTGGGCGGGCTGGTTGCTGGTCTTCCTGGTCGTCTTCCCGGGCATCGTCGCCTATATCGTCCTGGCCGAGCGCAAGCTCGCCGGTCGGTTTCAGGACCGCATCGGCCCGAACCGGGTCGGCCCGTTCGGCCTCCTGCAGCCGATCGCCGACGCCATCAAGCTCGTGACCAAGGAGAACCTCGTCCCCCGATCGGCCGATGCCGTCGTCCACCTGATCGCGCCGGTCCTGCTCATGATCTCCTCGTTCCTGGTCCTGGCGGTCATCCCGTTCGGGGTCCAAGCCACCGAGCGCAACACAATCCCCTTCGGTCTGGACGAAGCCCCCGATCCGGCCTCCCGGTGGTATCCCGGCCTGGCGGCCGTCGATACAGCCTCGGGCCTGCTCTACCTGATCGCCGCGGCCAGCCTCTCGGTGCTCGGCATCTTCCTGGCCGGCTGGTCGAGCCGCAACAAGTTCGCCCTGATCGGCTCGATGCGGGGGGTGGCTCAGCTCGTCTCGTACGAGATTCCGCAGGTGCTTTCGCTCATCCCCGTGATCCTCTGGACGGGCAGCCTGAGCCTCGTCGCCATCTTCAACGCTCAGCTCGATCAAGGGTGGTTCCTCTTCTCACCGCCGGGGATCGCCGCCTTCGTCCTCCTGCTGATCGCCAGCATCGCCGAGGTCAATCGCGCCCCGTTCGACCTGCCCGAGGCCGAGTCGGAAATCATCGCCGGCTACCACACCGAGTACTCCGGCATGCGGTTCGGCCTCTTCTTCCTGGCCGAGTACCTGGCGATCTTCGGCATCTCGTGCGTGGCCGTCGCCCTCTTTCTTGGCGGCGGAACCTTGCCGGGAATGACCTGGCCGCTCGGGTCGATCGACTCGGTCATCCTGGCCAACGTCATCCTGATCGCCATCTTCGGCCTGAAGGTCGCCCTGATGATCTTCCTCGTCTTCTGGATTCGGGCCACCTTGCCCCGAATGCGGGTCGACCGCCTGATGAACTTTGCCTGGAAGGTCTTGATCCCCCTCTGCCTGGTCAACATCCTCGTGGCCGCAGCCTGGCTCGAACTCGGCATCCGGCGCGATCGGCCATTGCTCGGCTGGCTGATAACCCTGCCGATCCTGATCGTCGCCCTGGCCGGATTCCTCCGCCTTGCCCGGTCCGGAGGATCTGCGCCGGTCCTCGGCAAAGCGACCCTGGCACCACCGACCCCCACCCCCTCGGGCTCTCTGCGATGAGCCGAACCGCCACCGAGGACGCACGACCGTGAGCCCCCTTCAGCTCATCTTCCTGATCGTCTCGACCGTCGGCCTGCTGTCGGCCCTGGGGACGGTGCTGGCGCGGAACCTCGTGCATGCGGCCCTCTTTCTGGTCGCCTTCTTCTTCACGATCGCCTGCCAGTTCGTCCTGCTGGAGGCCGAGTTCCTCGCGGCGATGCAGGTGCTCATCTACATCGGGGCCGTCTCGATCCTCCTGCTGTTCGGGATCATGCTCACCCGGAACATCCAGGGAGACGAAACCACCGGCGGCCACTGGGGATGGAAGCTCCCGGCCGGCATCGTCGCGTTCGGCGTCCTCGGCGTTTTGCTTTTCGGGATCAATGCCGAGCGCGGCCGACCAGGGCAGGAGTCGTGGGTCCGCATCACCTCCCGTCCCGGAGGAGTCAACCCCCGGATCGGCGGGCCGGAATCGCTCGCCCTGGCTTACAGTCCCACAGGCCAGTTCATCGCCTCGGCCGACGCCGACGGCCGGGTCCGCCTCTGGACGATCGCCGGGCGTCAGCGATCGGCCTTGCATCTGGAGGGCCTCGCCCCCTCAGCCGTCGCCTTCAGCCCTGACTCCTCCCTCATCGTCGCGGCCGACGATCGGGGCCGCGTCAGAGCCTGGCAAACTCTGAGCAACCAGACCATCCTCGATCGCTCCGGAGGCCGCCCCGGCTCAATCACGTCGGTGGCCGTCAGCCCCCCTCGATTCGAGGACGAAGGAACGAACCTGCTGGTCGCCGCGGGCGGGTCCGACGGAATCGTCCGGGTCTGGGTTGGCCCCGATCCGGTCGAGATCGAAGCCCACAAGGGCGCCGTGCTCGCCATGACCTTCACCCCCGAAGGCCACCTGATCACCGCCGGGAACGACCGCCGCGTCGTGACCTGGGACCTTTCGACCGGCTCATCGACCCCCATCGCCTCCTCGGCCGAGGGTCGGCCGATCGGTGCCGTGGCACTTGGCCTGGTCCCTCCTGCCGAGTCGGTCGCCTTCGATCCGCAGGGACCTCCGCCCCCCCCGCCGCCTCCTCCGGCCGCTGGGGGAGCCTCCGGCCCTCTCGTGGCCGTTGCCTCGCTCATCAGCGGCAAGCCGGGCCGATGGGATCTCCGAATCCTCAACCTCCCCGACGGCGCCGAGGTCGCGGCCATCAAGGGACTGACCGGAGTCCCGGTCGCCGTCTCCCTGGCCAGCGACGCCCGACGGGTCGCCGCCCTCGTCCTGCCCGGCCCTCGATCCGAAGCCGAAGCCGAAGCCGACGAGGCCCGACCCACCGTCCAGGTCTGGCCCCTCGATGCCGAGGCCGCTGAGGTCGATCCGGTTGCGGTCGCCTTGCCTGCGCCGGTCGGCCCCTTCGCTCAATTGGTTGCGGGACCGCAGGGGATTCGCCTGGCGCTGGCTCCTGAAGACGGCCCGATCACCTTCTTCGATGATCGGGACGGCGAATGGATCGCGTCCGTCAGCCCGGCCCGAACCACGGCCACCGTCATCGCCGACATGCCTCGGGCCGTCGGCATGGAATTGATGACCCGCTCGGTCGTTCCCTTCGAGGTCGCCGGCCTGATGCTCACGGCCGCCCTCGTCGGTGCCATCGTCCTGGCTCGCCAGGAACGCCGCGATGCCCCGAAGCTCCCCGATTCTCTGGCCGGTCGGCTCGCCTCGGGCCGGCCGATTCCCGCGAGCGGCCTGACCGGCGATCCCGAACCGGCCGCGACAGCCTCCCATGCTCCAGGAGTCTCCCGAGCGCCCGTTCACTCCGAGTCCCCCGGTGCGAGGTCCCCGCAATGATGAACAGTGGCGACATCCCCCTCAGCTGGTTCCTGGTCTTTGCGGCCTCCGCCTTTGCCATCGGCCTCTTCGGTGTCCTCTCCCGGCGCAACGCCATCGCGCTCTTGATGGCCATCGAAATCATGCTCAACGCAGCCAACATCAACCTTGTCGCCTTCTGGCGATTCAACGACGCGACTGGCTCCGAAGGTGGGCCGATCTCCGGCGTCATGCTGGCGATCTTCGTCATCACGATCGCCGCGGCCGAGGTCGCTGTCGGCATCGCGTTAATCTTGCTGTGTTACCGTCGCTGGCTCGCCGCCGACGTGGACCGCTACGACAGTATGGCCGGTTGATTCCCGACGCTCGACTCGTCTGGAGTCGACTCGACCGGAACGTCTTCCCCCCTTTGTCCCCCGCGATCGGACCCCCTCCCATGCCCGCTTTTGCCGCCGAGCCGGTGAACCTCGGCCAGCTCTGGTCCCTGGCGGCTCCGCTCTGGCTGACCCTTTGGGGGCTCGTCATCTTGCTGCTCGACGTTTCCGTGATGCGAGGCATGTCGAGCCCTTCCCGGCGCAAGCGGCTCGGCCTGCTGGCCATGCTGGGGCCGATCGGGGTGCTGGTCATCCTCCTGACCCCGTTGCTCGTTCCCTCGGCGGTGGTGTCCGACCCCGATCCGACCTACTTCTACGGCACGATCGCCGGCGACCTGCTCACCCAGTCGTTCCACGCCCTGATCGCCCTCTTGCTGGTCATGGTCCTCGGCCTCTCCCTGACCTGGGACTTCACCGAGCACTGGGGACCGTATTACGCCCTGATGCTCTGGGCCGGCGTCGGTATGATGATCCTCGTCTCGGCCGAGGAGCTGCTCATCCTCCTCATCAGCCTGGAGATGATGACCATCTGCCTCTACCTCGCCTCGGCCTTCGAGAAATCCCGATTGCGGTCGTCCGAGGCGGGGATGAAATACTTCGTCTACGGCTCGGTCTGCTCGGCCCTCTTCCTGTTCGGGCTGAGCCTGATCTACGGCCTCACGGGCACGACCCATCTGGACGGCATCCGCAAGGTCCTGCTCGAACGAGTTGGCGGCGAGGTGTCGCTCGGACTCGCGGGAGACGTCCTCGGCGGCACGGCCGTCCTCCTCGTGCTCGTCGGCTTCGGCTTCAAGATCGCCGCGGTGCCGTTCCACCAGTGGGCCCCCGACACCTATGAAGGCGCTCCCGCCCCCGTCTCGGCCTGGATCGCCTCGGGATCAAAAGTCGCGAGCTTCATAGCCCTGATGAAAGTCCTGCTGCACGCCCTTGGACCCTGGGCCGGCACTGCCGGAACGGAGGGGGCAGGGGGCTGGGTGTTGATTCTCGCATTGATCTCGGCCATCACGATGACCTTCGGCAACTTCGCCGCCCTCGGGCAGCGAAACCTCAAGCGCCTGCTCGCCTATTCGTCCATCGCCCATGCCGGTTACGTCCTGGTCGGCGTCGTGGCCGCGGCGGTGACGATCCGGGCCGGATCGACCAGCGGAGAGACGGCCGGATCGGTCCTCTTCTATCTCGTCGTCTACAGCCTGACGACCGTCGGCGCCTTCGCCGTGGCCGCCTGGCTCATCTCCGACAAGGGACGCGACGACATCGACGACCTCAACGGCCTGGGCCTCGCCTCCCCCGGGCTGGCGGCCTGCATCGTCATCCTGATGCTCTCGTTGATCGGCATGCCGCCGACGGCCGGGTTCTTTGCCAAGCTCTACCTCTTTCTCGAAGTCCTGAACGCCGATCCGACCGCCCGCCCGTTGCTTCTGGGGCTGGTCGCCCTGGCCCTGATCAACTCGGTCGTCTCGGCCTTCTACTACGCCAGGGTGCTCCGCGCCATGTTCCTCCGCCAGGCCGACCGCTCACCGAGGCCCGCTCCAAGGAGCGTCTCCTGGCCGATCGGCCTGGCCACCCTTGCCGTCGTCGGCTTTGGTCTGGCCCCGACCACCTTGCTTGAGACGATGCGTATGGCGGGCAGCTCGATGCTCGCCATCAACTCCCCCACAACCGATCGCGATCGAGATCGCTCCGGCCCCGCTGCCATCTCCTCGGCGGCCACGGCCGCTTCCGAATCCGACCCCACCCCCCGAATCGCCGTCGCTCTTCCCCATCCGTAAGCCCTCCCGCACACGACCCCATCGAGGACCGGTACCGTGCTTGACGACCCCGATTCCGGCCCCGAGGTCGACGCCTGGGAACTCTTCGCGCTGGCCGCCTGCCAGCCGCTCCGAGGCCATCCGAACTGCTTCGTCGCCCCGCAGCTCGACCCCTCCGCCGCCGTCCGCGCGCTGCAAACCTACCTCCGCCCGAGGCCCGACGAGCTTTTGCTGGCGATCGTCGAACAGCCCGGCCCGACTGGCCCCGTCCCCGCCTGCACCATCACCTCGCAACGCATCTGCTGGCCCGGCGGCAACTCCCCCCGATCAGGACTCGCCCTCGGCTTCGACGAGATTCCCGAATCGGTCCGGGTCGTCGGCAGTCTCGACACGACCCTCGACCTCGGCCACCGGCACTCCCTCCCCTTGCGATCGACCGAATCGAACGGTGCGGCCGAGGCCCTGGCCGGGGTGCTCTCGACCCTCTCCCAGGCCCGACGCTCGGGAGATCTCGCCGGCTCCACCTCGCGCGAATCCCTGAACCGCGCCCGCGCCGAGATCGGCCACGTCGTCCGGCAGGCCGCCGCCTTGCATCAGGTGGATGGTGAGGTCCGATCCTTCCAGGCCGACGTGCAGGCCGCCACACCTCGGGTGGTCGTCACCCCCGCGCTCATTGCCGCCTGCCTGATCGTCTTCGTGGCGATGGTCCTCTCGGGCATCTCGATCCTCAGCCCGAGCGTCCCGTCCCTGATTGCCTGGGGAGGCAACGTCGGCGCGGCCGTGGCGATCGACGGCCAGATCTGGAGGCTCCTGACCTCCGTCTTCCTCCACGGCGGCATCATCCATCTGGCGGTCAACCTCTGGGTCCTGTCCCGGATCGGCCCGCTGGTGGAACGCCTCTACGGCAATCTCGGCTTCGCCATGCTCTATCTGGCCGCCGGGCTCGGCGGTGCCCTGGTCAGCTCGTGGTGGCAGCCCTTGGTCGTCAGCATCGGGGCCTCAGGGGCAATTTTTGGCCTCATCGGTGGCCTCGGGGCCTTCTTGATCTTGCATCGGAAGGCCATTCCGGGGCCGGTGGTCGCCAGCGTGCGGGGAGGGGTCATCGCCTTCGTCGTCTACAACACCCTGTTCGGCCTGGCGATCCCGGGCATCGACAACGCCGCGCACCTCGGCGGCTTGGCCTCCGGATTCGTCGCCGGTCTGCTCCTCCAGCGCCCCTGGCCGGTCTCCCGCCCCACGGCCGGCCTGATCCGGCAACTGCTCGGTGGCCTGGCGGTCGCCTCGGCCTTGCTCATCCTCGGGCAGGTCGTCACCACCCAGATCCGTCGCAATCCGGAAATCCTCGCGCTGCTCAATCAAGAACTCCAGAAGCCGTTGCGCGATTATCAAACCCTGGCCGAGGCCATGAGCCCCTCGCTCCAGCGGTTCGACGCGATGAACACCGAACTCGACACCTTGATCGAAACGCTGAGTCAGGCTCCCACCCTCGAACCCGCCGACCGCGTCAAGATCGACACCTTGCTTGCTGAGGGAGACGCCAACCAGGCCGCGCTCTCCCAGATCAAGGCCGACGACCCCGATCTCCTCGCCATGCGAGACGCCATCCTCGCCGCCCAGACCGCCCTGAATCGCTCGCTCCAGGCCCTCGCTCGCCACCTCGACCAGCCCGAGGAACACCCCGCGCTCGATGCCCCCGACGGCTTCCTCACCCTCCGCAACCAGAGCATCGAACACGTCAACCGCTTCCAGAGACGCCGTCAGAATTACCTCAAAACGCACGGACTCGTCGAAGTGCCCCCAAACGCCGATGACGACAACTCCTCCCCGGCTCGCGCCGAGCCGTGATTCCCCCTTGGCAACCGATCACCCCCAACGCGACAATCAACCCGGCAATCCCGTTTCACCAGGATTCTCGTTTTTCCCCTCCTTCGCCCGACACCCAAGACCATCGCCATTGTCCAGACCTTCGACCAGTACTTGCAGAACCGCTAATTGAGTGGGGCTTCTTGAAAGTGGACGATCACCCGATCGTCAGCCTCGAAAATTTCATACTTGTGATAGAGTTCTGCCATTTCTTCCCAAGTGATGACCCTTGAGCCGATCATTCGGTTATTGAATAATTCGCCAAACACTCTATACGAAAGTGATCGATCAACTATCTGTCCTTTTTTTAATGGATTTCCCGCCTCTTCTATTTTCTTGCCACGATTTGTCCGACACACAAATTGGCACGTGAAGGCTTGTGGACCTTGTTTGTGAATTTGGGCTCTGGAGTCGATCTGTTGGCCGGAGGAAAGCCGTACAGTGTGGAAGGCGATAAGTCGGACGGTCGTCGATCGCCTCCTCTTTGCAGAGCCCGTACTCACATGCTGCACTTCTTAGCTTGTCGTATTGCTTTCTGTCACGCTCGTTCCAGTGGATCACTTGATCGTACCGTTCCCACATCTTGTATTGAATTATTACTATACGAGCAGTCTTATTCTTGTGGTCTAGGTCTTCGTAGATTAGGTCTGTTCCGATCTTGTCCTCCGGTCGCTCCATGTGAGTAACTCTCACTCTCAATATTCGCTCCTTGTCCAGCCTGTAATCCTTGTATCCCTTTCCTTCTCCACTGAACGGCAGCTCCATTCTCGTGTTTATGGCATCACCAAAGATTAGCGAGGTTTCCGTGTGTTCTCTCGGTAAGAGTTCTTGCTTTACCGCTTCAAGACGTTCCAAGATGGATTCTAGGAGGTGAGCATCTGGGTCGGCCTCAAACTGTTCTTTAGTCCTCCTAATCTCTCTCTCTACATATTCGTGTGGGGGAATATGTCTACCTTCGACCTTCGACTGGGCCGCTGCCCTTTGTCGGTATTCTTGAGCAGGTTGGCTCTCGGGAGGATTATCGAGGATTCTGCGTGCTGGCGAAAATATCTCGGGTGCTACCTGCAACCCCAAAGCAAAGGATTGCTTGTATGTAATATGGTCTTGGTATCTGTGAGCAAATAGCATTCCTTCTCGAAGGGCGTTCGTCGTCATCCATTCGACGTCTAGCCTTAAGCGTTCGTCTTCGCTAAGTTCTCGCTCTTCAGCCATGTTTGACGACTCCTATTGCCTGACTCAAGGATTTTTCGCTCCATGCGACCATTGTACCACCTCTTTCCTCGCTATTACCGCACTGGCAGGATGGACTATGAACTCGCTCCTTGATAGATTGCACGCTTTTCCTTGTTCAATGCACAAATCCCACCTAGTGAACGGATGAACGGAATGGCAATAATCCAGACCTTCGAGGCGTGCCTGAAAAGCCCCTATCTTCGCCGGGATGACTCGGCCGCCGATCGCGTTGGCGAGCTGCTCACCCGCGCCGCCGACCGGCTCGATGCCGCCGCCAATCTCCGGGCCAATCCCAAAGGCGACCCGACCGACCTCTGCCTGATGAGCTACGAGGCCATGTTCTGCTGCCTCCGCGCCCTCGTCTACCAAAAGGGCTACCGAGAGGCCGGGCTCCGCTGCCTCATCCTCGCCTGCGAAGGCCTTTACGTCCGTCCCGGAAAGCTCGATCCGCAGCACCTCCGAGCCTTCGAACGGGCCCAGGCCCTCCGCCTGGCCCCCGACGAGGCCCTCGACGCCGCCTCGGCCTTCGTCAAGCAGACCCTGGAGTTACTCCAGGCCGATACCGACTCCGACACCGTCCGGCCTTGACCATCGGGCCCGGATCTGACAGAACACCTTCTCCACCCCGTGCCGAGCGAACCGTCCTTGCCTCCCCTTCAGAGGCGATCGACCCTTCGCAACGTCCGGGGGCGGGACGGAATCGCGGTCAAGACCGCTGAGTCCTCATGGATGGGGAGTCCGGCATGGGCAGCCAGGAGTCGAGGCCCGCGACCACGCGGAGCAATCTTCCGCCGCATCGCTGGCATCGCGTCGAGGATCCGGATCGGGAGGCCGTCGTCGGGGCGTACGAGGCGGTCATCGCCGGTGCCGGCCCGGCAGGCCTCACCGCCGCCCTCGAACTGACCCGGCACGGCCGCCGCTGCGTCGTGGTCGAGGCCGATCCGAACCTCGTCGGCGGCATCAGTCGCACCGATGTCTACAAAGGCTACCGCTTCGACATCGGCGGCCACCGCTTCTTCTCCAAAAGCCCCGAGGTTAACGCCTTCTGGGACGAGGTCCTCGGCGACCAGTTCCTCCGCCGTCCTCGCCTGAGCCGCATCTACTACGATCGCAAGTTCTTCCATTACCCGCTCCGTCCGGTCGACGCCCTCCGCAAGCTCGGCCCCATCCGATCGGCCCGCATCCTTGCCAGCTACCTCAAGGCTCGGATGAAGCCAATCGAACCCGAACGCAGCTTCGAAGACTGGATCGTCAACCGCTTCGGCCGCACCCTCTTCGACATCTTCTTCAAGACCTACACCGAAAAGGTCTGGGGGATGCCCACCTCCGCCATCTCGGCCGACTGGGCTGCCCAGCGCATCAAGGGCTTGAGCCTCATCAAGGCCGCGCTCAGCGCCCTGCGGATCGGCCTGCCAAGCAGAGGGGGTGAGGTCGTCAAAACCCTCATCGAAGAATTCAAATATCCCCGCCTCGGCCCCGGTCAGATGTGGGAAGCCGTCCGCGACCGCGTGCAGGACGGCGGCGGCTCCGTGCAGCTCGGACGCCGCGTCGATCGGATCGAGCACGACGGCCGCTCCATCAACGCCTTCGTTAGCGTCGATGCACAGGGACGAACCACCCGCTACCTCGGTCGGCACTTCCTCTCGACCATGCCGATCCGCCACCTCATCAACGCCATGAGCCCCGCCGCCCCCGACGAGGTTTGCGAGGCCGCGGCCGGGCTCCGCTACCGCGACTTCCTCACCGTCGTCCTTATCGTCAACCGCGCCGAGACCTTCCCCGACACATGGATCTATGTCCATGATCCCTGCGTCCGCCTCGGACGCGTCCAGAACTTCAAGAACTGGTCGCCCGAGATGGTGCCCGACCCGAACACCTCCAGCCTCGGCCTTGAATACTTCTGCTTCGAGGGAGATGACCTCTGGGGGATGAGCGACGCCGACCTCATCGAACTCGGCCGCCGCGAGATCGACACCATCGGCCTCGTCCCTTCCTCCTCCGTCATCGACGGCTGCGTCGTCCGGATGCCCAAGGCCTACCCCGTCTACGACGACTCCTACCGAGACCGCGTCGCCATCATCCGCCGGTGGCTCTCCCGGTTCGACAACCTCGAACTCGCCGGCCGCAACGGCATGCACAAATACAATAATCAAGACCACTCAATGATGACTGCCCTGCTCGCCGCGCGGAACATCCTTGGCCTCGGCTCCTACGACACCTGGAAGGTCAACACCGACGCCGAATACCACGAGGAAGCCAGCGACGACGCCTCCGCCGACCTCGCCGGCCGAGCTGTCCCCCGCCGCGTCGAGGCCGCCTGAACCCAACCACCGGAACACGGAACGCATCTGGAGCCACGGAAAAACACGGATGAATCACAGATGGCGATCAATGGACCTTCTCCATTGACTCGACCTGATGGGGACGACCCTTTTTTCTTATCCCCTCCTTCTTCTCCATGTTTCATCCGTGGCTCATTCAACGCTGCTTCCCGTCACTCCTGTCCGGTCAGCGGCACAACCCCATCCATGTACCTCCAGTTCTTCAAGTAATCCAGCAAGTCGGCCATCTCCTGGACCGTGAGATCCTGTTCGATTCCCTCCGGCATCAAGGAAACCCCATCCGAGCGAATCTCCTCGATCTCCTGTTTCAGGATCGTCTCCGACTGACCCTCTGCCCGTAAAAGGGTCAGGGCCGAGGCCGTCTCCGACGCGATCAGGCCGCCGAGCACCTGCCCATCGACCGTGGCGACCGTGTAGCTGACGTAATTCGCATCAATCGCCTCGTTCGGGTTCAGGATGTCCGAAAGCAAGGCCGCCTTCGTTCGTGTCCTCGTGTCGCCGATGTCCGGGCCGACGACCACCCCCTGATCCTCCAGGCGGTGACAGGTAATGCACAGCCTCCGGAACACCTCGCGGCCGCGGTGCGGATCGGCGGGCATCTCGATCGCCTCTTGGTAGCGTTCCAGCACCGCCACCCGCTCCGCGGGCAGGCTCGACGCTAGCAACGAGCGCGCCCGGTCGCGCACCTCGGGGGTCGGATGATCGCGCAGGCGTCGGCTCTGGTTTGCATCCAGGTCCCGAGGCGCAAGAAGCCCTTGCTCCATCGCATCCAGCAGCGCACCGGCCCGATCCGCCCGTGCCACCATCCCCTGCGCCACCTCGCGGCGCACTGCGGGGGTCAGGCTCCGCCACGGGTGCAGCAAGCGATCCGCCACCTCCGGCTCGGTCCGAGCTGCAAGAGCCTGGGCCGCGGCGATCCGCAACCCTTGATCCGGCTCCTCAACCAGCAGCCGCGAAAGCGAGTCGCCAGCAACATCCCAGGGGGCTTGCGCCAGCAACCGGATCGCATCGCGCCGCGCCGCCGGATCGGCATCGGCATCCTCGGCCGTCTCGCCGAACCCGGCCAGAGCCTCAGCCGTCCGATCGGCAATCGCCTCCGGCAACTGTTCAAGGAAGCTGCCGAGCCTCGTCCCTCGTCTCGCAAGCCCTTCGGTCAGACCATTCAGCCCTGCCAATCGCCAGCGTTCGGCGTCCTGATCAATCTGCCAGAGCGCCTCCAGCACCTCGGCACACTCCGCCGGATCGCGCTGCGTGCCCACGAGTGCCGCCAGCTCCTGGAGCAAGATCAACCGCCCTTCATCCGTTTGATCGGTTAAACCATGCGGTTCCTCCAGCAAGGTCAGCAGCAACGCTCCGGCCCGTCCTGGCACCGCGCTCCCCACGGCGGCCCGCGTCCAGCGATCATTTGCCCCGAGCCGGGCAATGGTCGCCAGCGGATCGAGGATCACATCATCATCCACGAACCCGAGTGCCAGCGCGGCCTGGAACCGAACCCGAGCATCCTCATCGTCGGCCAGAGCGATCACCGCATCGCGCAGTTTCCCATCCTCCAATAGTCGATGCTCGGCCAGCAACGTCCCTTGCTCCCGGAGCCTCGGATGATCGTCGCAGAGAAATCCGAGCAACGTTTCCTCATCTAGTTCCCCGGCATGCTCCAGCAACCACGCCGCCTGGGCGCGGCCTTCGGCAGACTTTGCCGCTCGGGCCATCTCCCGCAACGGATCGATCGCCTCCGGGTCCTGCCGCTGCAAAAGCAATCGCTGTGCGGTCGTCCGCCACCAGCCGTCCGGATGGTCGAGCAGGCCAACCAGTTCCGCCGTCGAGGCCTCCCCAAGCTTCGGCGATTCCGGCCGATCACCCCGCGATTCTGGGACGATCCGCCAGATTCGCCCGTGATCCTTCCCGTCGAGCAAGTCGGGCCGTTCCCGCAATTCGGGGGGCATCCACTGGGGGTGCTCGATGACGGCGCGGTACATATCCACCACATAGAGCGCCCCATCGGGACCGTGCGCCATCGCCACCGGTCGGCACCAATGGTCGGTGCTGGCGAAGAACTCGACCCCCTTGCGTGCGGGCGCCCACGAGAACGCTGCACCATCTGGCGTGAGCACTTCTTGATGAACAAGACTGCCCGTCGGCTCGCAGGTGAAGACCGACCCCTGGTACGCCTCGGGCAGTAAATTCCCCCGGTACACCGTGACCCCGCAGGCCGCGCTAAAACTACCGATGTGCAACGACGAGGTGGTAAACTGCTCGACCAGCGGGAAGACTTCGGCTGCTCCCCCGGCGGTCTGATCGTCGGAGGCACGACCGGGAGCAGGCAGGTCGGGATTCCGTTGCGCGTAGCGGTCTTCCAGGATGATCGGCACCAGGTGATTCCGGTTCGTGCAGACGAAGCGGCGGCCCCAGTCGTCAAAGGTCAGGCCATACTGACCCATCCCTGCGATCGGCTCAGCGCGATCGTTCACGAGATCGAAGCGGAAATCACGGCCGCTCAGGTCGATCGGCTCGGCATCGTCCTCCCCGGCGCGACGGACCTGACCGCCTCGCAACCCGTTCGCCACAGCAATCCAACCGTCGATCCCAAGCGTCGGATGACTGACGCGAAGCTGTGGGTTCTCGACGGCAAAGCCTTCGTACAGGATCTCACGGACGTCAGCCGTCCCATCGCCGTCCGTATCCAGGAGCCAGACGATGTGAGGCGCGGCTGTGACGATCGCCCCGTCCTTCCACGGCAAGACCCCGTTGGCAAAGAGCAGTTCATCGGCAAACACCCGCGATTGCTCGAAGAACCCATCACCGTCACCGTCTTCCAGAATCTTCAGTCGTCCCTCGGGCGGATTACCCGGAGCCGGGCCGTTCGGGTAGTCGCGCATCTCAACCACCCAGAGCCGTCCCTGTTCATCAAACGCCATCGCCACCGGGCTGGTGATCTGCGGCTCGGCGGCGACCAGCTCGACCCGGAGACCGGGATCAACCTGGATCGTCTGTCGGGCCTCCTCGGGCTCAAGCGGCCCCTTGCCCGGTTTCGGCTCCTGGGCAGTCGAAGCAACCACGAGCCATCCGAGCGAATACGCAAGGCACGGCACGACAACTCGAAGTCCAACAATCCTCATTTTCATCGCTGTTTACTCCGTAATCGCATCGCCATGCAAGCTCCTGAGCAATCGAACCGCGGCATCGACCAGCATCTCGCCCGATCCTTCCGCACAACGAGCGCTCACCACCTCGTAATTCCCCTGCGCGTAGGCCCGGCGCGAGGGAACGTAACCGATCGACCCATTCGCAAGCTCGGCGATGATCGTATGCTCAAATCGAGAATCCTGCTTGATCTCCAGCCCCAGCTCGACAAAGATTTCGCCGGGCAACGACACCCAGGCAATCACGTCTCCCAGGGCAATCACCTGTACCTCGACCTCGTTCGGTTGACCGTCCCGAGCGGTCACATCGAGCACCTTGTACGCGTTGACCGTTTCCAGAAAGCTTGGCTGAGGAGTCGAGCCGGAGCGGTGTCGCTCGACCACGGCTTCGGCCTTCGGAACCTCCTCCGGGGCAATCTCGGGCAAGGGCAGGGCGACCATTTCATGGTCAATCCGAAGCGAAACCTGGTCCACCTCCTCCAGCTTCGGCCAGTTCCGAAGGACCTCTGCCGCGAGGATGATCCCCATGCGGGCGGCGTTCTCGAACCCCTTTTGCGGCTCGGCCCAGAAGACGTCGATATGATTGATATCCCCACAGCACCCGGCCGTGAAGACCGTCACCACGTCCGGCCCCTTGAACTCGGCAATCAGCTTCGAGAGGGTGTACGGTAAATCCGCTGAGATGGCCGGTCCGCCGACGTTGTCCAGGTGCACCGCATAGTTGACGTACACGGCCAGCGGGTCGCCGTCGAGCGACTCGAAGTAAACAATCGGCACGGCGGGATCGATCACGCCGGCTGGCTTCAGCGTCTTCGGGTTCCGCTTGCCGGGATTCCAACCGACGGTTCCATCGCTCATATGATAGCGCCGGTTGAAGGCGATCGACGACTCGCTTCCCCGGGCAGCCCTGGCCATCGCGGGCACCTTGGCCTCATCGGCCCGCCGGACCGCCTCGGCGATCTTCGCCGGCAGGCTCTCCCGGTAGCGCTGCGACAGATCCGAGCCTCCTCCCAAAGTCTGAGACCGCCGGGATTGATCGGCAATGACCGGGCCGGTGTGCGCATGGGTCGCACTGATCATCACATGAGCACCAGGAATGCCTGTTGCGTCCTCAATCGCCTGCCTTGCATCGTTGACCAGATCACGCGTGGTGGTGATCACATCGAGCGCGACCAGGGCGGCCCGCATCTCGCCCGACTCGATCACGATGGCCTTGGCGAACAGGTCGTCGTGCACCCCCTCGGCGGCCCGTTCAAAGTAATAGCCGGCCATCGGCGTCCCCGGAGGAGGGGTAATCACCTCCTGGGCAGCACCCACCCGCAACTCTCCGGCCGATGCCGGTCCCATCATCCCCAGAACCAGGGCCGCCAGGAGCAACCGCATCATCGAAGCACCCTCCGATCGCATCTACATTTCCGAATCCAACAGTTCCAGGAACCCTCCTCGGCGGCGATGAGCCGCGGTTCCGATCGAGCGCCATGGTAAACCGTCGGGCGATCGGGAGGTAGGCGCTGCCCCTTGTCAGGGCCGGTCGGAGCGATGGGCCGCCCGGTGCATCTCGGCCGATTGGGCGGGCCGAGGCTCCTGGATTTCGGCTCAAAAGGTTTGACCGGGGCAGGTGGGGCGTCTTAGGATTCTCGGTGGCAGTACCCATCTCTTTCTCTCACAACTCGATGAGCCTCGCGGCCCCAACTGGCAAGATCACGCCATGCGGCCGGCCGCTCGACTCGTAGAAAGGGGGCATAACGATGCCTCTGTTCGAGGTGGAAACGACGTCGCACATCATGATCGCGTGCGTCGACGGTGAATCGGCCGCGCGAGCCTTCGCCGAGGAAAACTATCCGGGTGAGGAGGTGCTCCGCGTCACGCACCGTCCGCGTGATGCCTGGGTCATCTCCAAGCGGTTGCTGGGGATCGAAGGAGGGATCGACCCGTGTACCAAGGCACGCGAGTGCCTTTCCAATGCCCGAGGAGACAAGCTGCATGCCGTCCGACTCTATATGCAGCAAACCGGCACCGATCTGGATGAAGCACGCAAGGTGATCGAGTCCAACATGTCTCTCGGCTGGTAAGGAGCCGAATGTCCGACCGACTCAACTCGGGGCGGGTTCTGGCCGCGTGCACGACGCACCCATCCGAACCCGCCTCCCATCGTCAATCAACGCGCTTTTTCCTGCCGACGGTCGAGCCTGCTCCCGCCTTCGGGTAGACTGGCTGTACGGTTCGTCGGATGCTCGGGTCGGTCCTCTTGGCGAGACACCGCGCCGATCCGACTCGCCTGGGGATTTCCTGTCATGACGCGCAATAATGTGACCTGCCTGATTTTGGGGGGAGGCCGAGGCACCCGGCTCTTTCCGCTGACTGCCTTGCGCAGCAAGCCTGCCGTGCCGATCGCCGGCAAGTATCGGTTGATCGACATCCCCATCTCCAACTGCATCTACTCTGGCCTGAACCGGATGTATGTGCTGACGCAGTTCAACTCCTTGAGCTTGCATCGACACATTACCAATACGTACAAGTTTGATGGGTTCGGTGGCGGCTTTGTCGAGATCCTGGCCGCCCAGCAGACGATGGAGAACCAGGAGTGGTATCAAGGGACGGCCGACGCAGTCCGCCAGAACCTTGACCTGCTCAAGGAGGAGCTGAGCGAACTGGTTTTGATCCTCTCGGGAGATCAGCTCTACCGCATGGACTTTCAGGAGATGATCCGCCTGCACTACGAGACCAGGGCCGCGGCCACCATCGCCGCCTTGCCCGTCGATGAGCAGGAGGCGACCGCCTGCGGCATCATGCAGATCAAGCCCGACGGCCAGGTGCATAACTTCCTCGAAAAACCGAAGACCCGCGACGCGCTCGACTCGGTCCGCACCGACCCGAAATGGCTGGAAAACCAGGGCATCAGGGCCGGCAACCGCTCGTATCTGGCGAGCATGGGCATCTACCTCTTCAACCGTGACGTGCTGGTGGATCTCTTGCACCGCATGGAGGTGGACGACTTCGGCAAGGGGGTCTTCCCCGCCGCCATCGCCGACCCGAACATGCGGGTCCAGATCTTCCCCTTCGACGGCTACTGGGAGGACATCGGGACCATCGGCGCCTTCCACAAGGCGAACATTGACTTGACCCGAGTGGACGCTCCGTTCGACTTCGCGGCCGACAACAAGACGATCTTCACCCGGCCGCGCTTCATGGCCCCCTCGAAGGTCAACGGGGCGACCCTGACCCGCTGCCTGATCGCCGACGGTGCGGCCATCGGCAAGGGGTCGGTCCTGGAGCACTCGATCGTCGGTCTGCGGACCCAGATTGGCGAGAACGTCACGATCCGCAACTCCTACGTCATGGGGGCTGACGTCTTCGAAGGCCAGCGAGGAATCGAGAAAAACCAGAAGGAAGGTCGGCCGAATATCGGCGTGGGGGACGACTCGATCATCGAGGACGCGATCATCGACAAGAACGCCCGGGTCGGCCGAGGGGTTCGCATCCGCAAGCAACCGAAGGATCAGGAGGTCGACCGAGAGGGCCTGTACTATGTTCGAGATGGGATCGTCGTCGTGCCCAAGTTCGCCGTGATCCCCGACGGCACCGAAATCTGATCCCCAACCGGCCGATCGAACCGAACCGCGACAAGCCGACCCGCGTTGTGCCAATCGCTGGGTTTGGTAAGATCAACCAGACTGCCAACGTTTCGAACTGCCCCGGGTCGCCCCCTCTCCTGAAGCTCAGGAGTCCTTGTACAGGCGGCCCGGTGCCTCGCCGCCGAGGAGGGCCCGTGGCCACCGGAACCACCACGACCGGCGAAGACCGGATCGGTAACTATCGGATCGTCCGGGTCCTTCAGATGGGGCAGAACTCCGTGATCATGGAGGTCGTCCAGGAGGGCTCCGGCCGTCGCTTCGCCCTGAAGGAGCTGCTCGAAAGCCGATCGAGCGACCCGGCCGAACGGCGCGCCCTGGCGTTCGAGGCCAAGCTCGGCCAGATGTTCACCCACCCGAACCTCATTCGGGTGCACGAGTTCGTCAACGCCAAGCCCTCGCCGTATTTCGTCATGGACTACTTCCCGGGCATGACGCTCCGCCTGGTGATCGGCAAGCCTCAAGAGTACGCCCTGCCGGCCGGACGCCCCCACATGGTGCTCCGTCAAGCAGCCGAGGCGCTGGCCTACATGCACGAGCAAGGCTGGGCCCACCGCGACGTCAAGCCCGAGAACATCCTGATCAACCGCTCCGGAGAGGTCCGGGTCATCGACTACGCCCTGGCCAAGAAGATTCCGACCGGATTCGGCAAGCTGTTCGCCGGAAAGCCTCCGAGGGAAGGAACTTACAGCTACATTTCCCCGGATGTGATCCGCCGGCTGGCCCCCTCGGCCGCAGCCGACATCTACAGCTTCGGTATCACCTGCTACGAGCTGGCGACCGGCCGGCAGCCCTTCCGGGCCAACTCGCCGATGGAACTGCTCAACAAGCACATGAAGGAGAAACCCGTCCCGCCGACCTCTTACAACAAGAACGTGACCAAAGAATTCTCCGACTTGGTCTTGAAGATGCTCGCCAAAAAACCCGACGATCGTCTCAAGGATTTGCGGGAATTCCTCGCCGCGTTCAACCGGATCCGGATCTTCAAGGACGACCCTGACCCCATGGCCGACCGCTACTCCATGTGATCGCCGGGGAAAACCGCCGAGGGCTCCCGCTTCGCCTCGGAACCTGACTCGAATCCCAACGAAACCGACCCAGACCAAGACCACGCCGGTCCCCCCCGGCGAACGGCCCGCGCCAGGAGGAGGCGGCCGACCATGCCCCCCGCCACCAACCCGAAGACCAATACCCAGGCCCCCAATCAGTACCGCCTGCCCTTCGAGGCCCCCATCTTCGAGATGGAGGCCCGGCTGGCCGAGCTTGAAGCCCGGCAATCTCAGGGAGACGGTTCGGGCTTGTCCGACCAGATTCGCACGATCCGGCGCGAGCTGATCGGCCTGAAACGGGCCATCTTCGCCAACCTGACTCCCTGGGAAACGGTCCAGGTGTCTCGGCACCAGCTCCGTCCCCAGTCGCGTGATTACCTGGAGCTGATCTTCGACCAGTTCCTGGAGCTTCACGGCGATCGCGCTGTCGGCGACGACCCGGCGATGGTCACCGGCTTCGCCCACCTCGGCGAGAAGAAGCTCATGTTCATCGGCCACCAGAAAGGCCGCGACCTGGCCGAGCGAACTGCCTGCAACTTCGGCTGCGCCCACCCCGAAGGATACCGTAAAGCGTTGCGCGCCATGAAGTTGGCGGCGAGGCACCAGTTGCCGATCGTGTGCCTGATCGACACGCCCGGGGCCTATCCCGGGATCCAGGCCGAGGAGCGAGGGCAGGCCGCCATCATTGCCGAGAACCTGATGGCGATGAGCCAGATCGACACGCCGATCGTCTGCGTGGTCATCGGTGAAGGGGGCTCCGGAGGCGCCCTGGGCATCGGGATCGGCGACCGGGTGGGGATGATGGAGCACTCGTATTACTCCGTCATCAGCCCCGAAGGATGCGCCACGATCCTCTGGAAGACCGCCGAGCGGAAAGACCGCGCCGCCGAGGCCCTGAAGATGACCGGCCGCGACCTCCTGCGGTTCGGGATTATCGACGAGGTGGTCGAGGAGCCTCCCGGCGGTGCCCACCGAGACCCCCGAGGGGCCGCCATCGCCCTGAAAGGGTTCCTGACCCGATCGCTCCGCAAGATCGCCGAGATCCCCCGCGAGCAACTCCTCGAACATCGCTACCAGAAGTTCCGCCGCATCGGCGAATTCTTCGAGGACCTTCCCGAACCGATTGCCGCCGAGGGAGCCGCCACCGCCCGGGCCGAGGAAGAAACGCCTCAGGAACCCGTATCACCCTCGTCCGTCAACGGGATCTCGGTCCACCCGCCGGCCTCGTCCTGATCCGAGCCGAACCGAGGCGCCCCCTGCGGTGCGCCTTCGGTGCGCGGCTCGGTGCGCTGAATGCAAACGTCGAAACGTGTGATTAAGCCGTGAGTTCTGACGATTGAACCCGTTCGTTTCGGTAATTCGTTCGGACACTCTCGACCGAGGAACGAGGACGATGGCCCGAACGATTGCCGAGGGTCCGCCGGCATCGCGATCAGCCACCTGATGGCGTCCTTCCAAGGCGCGGTGTGCCGTCGGGTGCGCTCGCGGTGCGCTGTCCGGTGCGCTCGCGGTGCGCCGGGGAGAAATAACGGAACTGATTATCAAAGAACAACTTCGGGCGATCGAGATCGTTCGTTTCGTCAGATCAACGTTCGTCTCGAGGGATTCAACGAGCCTGGTTTCGTGAGTGGCCGCCAGCCTCTCCCCGACACGCGGGGAAGAAGGGCCAGGGGGGCCGTTCCTCGCACGCAGCAGCCACAATCGGAAGACGAGCCTCCGGATCTCGTGCGGAGTGTTCCTCGACACTTCGGAGCGAAACCAGGGAGACGACTCCTTCTCTATAAGGATCAGGAAAACGAGGAGGGCCAAGCACAATAATCCGGAGAAACGGGAGAGGAACGCCCGCCAATCCAGCAGAGGTTTCGGAGCGGCACACGACCAGAGCACGTTCGTCTCGGAAATGACGAACTAGAGTGCTTGAGAGCGGTGCTCGATGGTCTGTCGAGGTTCGTTCGACGCTCGGTTCCCTCACCCGGCCTCCGGCCATGCTCTCCACCGGAAACCGACGGAGGGAGGGTCACGAGGACTTTGCGAAAGACGCGGCCGGCAGTCTGGCTCCCTCGCCCTTGATCGTGCAAAAGGATCGAGGATCGGCGGACGAGTCCCCTCGCGAAGACGGAACCGGAAGCGCAGTGCGACCACCCTTTCCGAGGAGTTTGGGAGTTGGGCACACATGGCAGAGCGTCTGGGTCGTGACCAGGAACCCGAGGTCTTCGATCGACTGCAGCGGCTCGCCCTTCACGAGCGCCGTCGTCGTTGGGACAGCACGCGCAACGCCTTGGCGGCCGGTGCCGGTGAGCTGGACGACAAGAGCCAGGGCGCCTCGATGCCGTCAGACATGCTCATCGAGCGGTTTGAATGGATCGAATGTCAGATGACCCTGCTGGCGAAGGAGCTGAGACGGGTCGAGCATCGCTCGAAAATGATCGCCTTGCGGGCTCGGATTGCGGTCGTGCTGGGGCTGGTCACGGCCTTCGCCTGCATGGGGCTCTGGAGCGGCACCTTGCAGGGGTGGTTCCTGAGCATCCCGGGATCATCGAACACACAAGCGATCCTCGGGGCTTCGGGGTCTCTGGGCGGGGAAGGCCTGGGAGGGGCAAGACTCGGTCAGCCCCCGTCGGATGATTCCGAGGCACGCTGACGGAGCGCAAGCACGCGAGCCAGGCTTTCCGCCTCGACCGGCTTGGTGAGAAAGAGGTCGAAGCAAGCGTCCTGTTCGAGAGGCGTTTCCCCCGGCCGCTGTCCGGGGCTGAAGCCGGTCAGGGCAACGATCACGGGGCGATCCGAGCCAGAGGAGTCGATGATGCGCTGGGCCACGTCTCTGCCATCGAGATCCGGCAGGCCGAGATCGAGCAAGACCAGATCCGGTTGCATTCGCTCCACTTCGGCCAGGGCCGAGGTCCCGTCGAACGCCACGGAGACCTCGTGACCCTCCTGTTCGAGCAAAAGGGCGAGCAACCGGGCGGCGTCGCGTTCGTCGTCAACGATGAGGATGCGTCTTGGCATCGAGGCCGAAACGGAGCCGCTCTCGGCAGTCGCCTCTGGGGTCGGTCCGGCGAGGGTCGAGACGGCCTGATCGGCCAGCGGGAGGCGAATGGTGAAGGTGCTGCCCTGGCCGATGCCGTCGCTCTGGGCGGAGATGGTGCCGCCGTGGCGTTCGATCAGGTTGCGGACCAGCGCCAGGCCGATTCCCAGTCCCCGGCCGTTGTGTTCCGGGGCCTGGGCGAACAGATCGAACAGATGAGGCAAGAACTCAGGGTCGATTCCGTGACCGTTGTCCCGGATCTGAATGACGGCCTGGCGCGGGTCGCAATGGCCCAGCACCTCGATCAGGCCGCCCGGATCGGTATACTTCGCCGCGTTGGTGATTAGGTTGACAATCACCTGTTCCAGGCGAGTTGGGTCGGCCTCGATGGTCATCGGGTCGTCAGGGAGCGACACGGTCAGGCGGTGCCGTGACTCGTCCACGATGGACCGGGTCGAGGCGACGGCGGACGAAACGACCTCGGCCAGCGCGATCCGGGAACGGCGGATCTCCAGGTCTCCTCGCGTCACGCGGGCCACGTCGAGCATGTCGTCCATCAACCGGGTCATGGTCAGGACACCCCGGCTGATCCCCTCGACCGCATCGGCAAGGTCGCCCTGAATGGGACCAGAGAGCCTTGCCAGTTGCAGGCCGACGGCAATCGTCCCGAGCGGGTTGCGCAGCTCGTGGCCGAGCACGCCGAGAAATTCGTTGAGCCGTTGGTGGGCCTGCTGGAGCTGGGCCGCCTGATGCTCGACGTAAGCCACGACCGCCCTGGCGATGGCATCATCAATATGCACGCCAATGGCCACCACCTGCTCGAACCCGGGCTCGTGGCCGAGCGCCTGGTGCAGATGATCCAGAATGACGATGCGGAGTAACTGATAGTCGATGACGACGTCTTGCAACTCCCAACCGACCTTCCAGCGATAACGACCGTGAGCGACCGCTTCCTCTCGCGGCGAATCGTTGCCGCCGGAGAGATCGTCTCCGAGGGCTCGAAGGAAGTCGTCGAGGTCGTCGCGCAGCTCCTCCCGATGGGCCCCCGGGCGACCATGTCCCTGGGCGATGGCACGCTCGGCCCAGGTGTCGAGAATCGCCTCGGCGTCGCGGCGAAGGATCGCGCCGAGATCGGCATGATTTCGATCTCGGATCGCATGCGTCGAAGGGGTCATCAAGTCACGAACCTCGTCAAGAGGGAGGTAAGGAATCCTCCGGAAGGCGATCAATCCGCAGACAAAAGCAGATGGGAGCGATGGGTGAAGATCGAGCACTCGGGGATGGATTGGCGTCACCGGAAACCGTCAACACTCCGAGGAAATGAGCGTGGCGGAAGAGGCGCATGGCAGCGAGTCATGATACCCCCTGGCCTGAGCGTTTGGGAATCCCCTGGCCGTGCGATTCGGGGGAGTCGAACGGGGAAGATCACCCATCGCTCGGACTCGGGAACCCGTCTCGAGGAGCGACCGAAGAACCCCGAACACTGAGACTCCCTCTTTCCGACACGGTGCCAAACCTGAGACAATCAGCATCGAGCCGCATCCGCCCGCGGCACGGGGCTTCACCACCACACACCGCCCAGACGTGGACCCGAACGATGACATTGAGACGAAGGATGGCCCTGATCGGGCTCTTGACGATCATGACGACGGCTTCTCAATCCCCGGCCGATGAGGGGATGTGGGTCTTCAACAACCTGCCGCTCAACCAGTTGAAGGCCAAGTACGGCTTCGAGCCGACCGAGGAGTGGATCACCCGCATTCGCTCGTCGGCCGTGCGTTTCAACAACGGGGGCTCCGGCTCGTTCGTCTCGGCCGACGGCCTGGTGATGACCAACCACCACGTCGCCGCCGACACCTTGCAAAAGCTGAGCACCGCGGAGAATGACTACTACCGCGTCGGCTTCCTGGCCGAGAATCGCGAGGCCGAGCTACCCGCGCCCGACCTGGAGCTGAACGTCACGGTGGCCATCCAGGACGTGACCGACCAGGTCAACGCGGCCGTGACCGCGTCGATGTCGGACGCCGAGGCGGCCGCGGCGCGTCGCTCGGCAATGGCGGGCATTGAGCAGGCGGCCTCCGAGGCGAACGGCCTGAGGAACGATGTCGTCACCCTGTATCAAGGGGGACAGTATCATCTTTACACCTACAAGAAGTACACGGACGTTCGACTTGTCTTCGCTCCCGAATTCGATGTCGCGTTCTTCGGTGGAGATGAAGACAACTTCGAATATCCTCGCTATTGCCTCGACGTGGCCTTCGTGCGGGCCTACGAGGATGGCAAGCCGGCCCGGCCCGAGCATTACCTGAGCTGGAGCGCGAACGGGTCGGAGGCGGGGGATCTCGTCTTCGTCGCCGGCCACCCCGGCCGGACAAGCCGGTTGAACACGGTGGCCCACCTGGAATACTTCCGTGACACCGGCTTTCCGTTCCTGCTCGACCTGATCCGCAACCGCGAGGCCTCCCTTTCTGTCTTCAGCCAGCAGGGCGAGGAAGAAGCACGGCAGGCGAAGGAAGATCTGTTCGGCTACCAGAACAGCCGCAAGGCCCGCCTGGGAGGCTACCAAGGCTTGCGCGATGAAAACTTCATGCGTCGCAAGCAAGAAGCCGAGCAGGCGCTCCGCGAGCAGGTTGCGTCGGACCCCGAATCGGCCGCCGCCTACGCGGACGCCTGGGACAAGATTGCCGCGTCTCGGAGCGTCGCCGCTGAGCATCTGGTGGCGTACAACATGCTGGAGCGAGGTCAGGCGTTCGAGTCTCGCCTCTTTCAAATCGCCCGAACCCTCGCCCGCCTGGCCGCGGAGCAGGAGACGCCGAACGAGAACCGCCTGCGGGAGTATCGTGAAACCGCCTTGCCGTCGTTGTTCCTTGGCCTTTACTCCGAAGCGCCGATTTACCCGGAATACGAGATCTTTCGCCTGACCAATGCCCTGACGTACTGGCGAGACACCGTCGGCGCGGACGACCCGGTGGTTCAGCGCGTGCTGGGGGATCGCGAACCGGAGGAGGTCGCCCGATCGCTGGTCGAAGGGACGAAACTGGGCGATGTGAAGGTTCGCAAAATGATGGCCAAGGGAGGCTCGGAGGCGATCGCCGCCAGCGACGACCCGATGATCGCCCTGGCCGTGGCCGTCGATCCTGAGTCGAGGGCCGTGCGGAAGATCTGGGAAGACGACGTTGAGGGGGTGGAGTCGGCCCAGTACGGGAGGATCGCCAAGGCTCTGTTCGAGAGCCTCGGAGATGCGATCTACCCCGATGCCACCTTTACCCTCCGCCTGGCCTTCGGCACCGTAGCCGGCTGGGAGGAAGACGGTGAAACGATCCCGCCCTACACGCAGGTCGAGGGCCTGTTCGAAAAGGCGGAGACAAAAGGAAACGTTGATCCGTACCACGTTCCCGAATCGTGGGTCGAGGCGAAGGAGTCGGGGCGGCTCGACCTGTCGACACCGATGAATTTCGTCTCGACGGCCGACATTATCGGCGGCAACTCCGGCAGCCCGGTCGTCGATCGGGAGGGGAAGGTGGTCGGTCTGATCTTCGACGGCAATATTCACTCGTTGATTCTTGACTTCGGCTACGACGACACGCTCGCCCGCGCCGTTTCGGTTGATTCTCGGGTGATTGCCGAGGCGTTGAAGTCGGTCTACCAGGCCGACGCCTTGCTGAACGAACTGACCGGCGGGGAATGATCGCCGATCGCCGGGCCCCGCGTTGGCAATCTGCCAAGGGGGCCCGGCGTTGGGTCGGTCACGCTCCGGATCTCGGAGGCGTCTCGGTCGGATCGGGAAGGTTGGGGGAGGGCGAAACGGGCTGCTGAGCCGTTCGGAAGGGGCGTCTCGACGCATAATACTCGCGGGCGGCCGGAACGGAGATGAGTTCCAGCTCGGGGTATCGCAGGGCGGTGAGGTGGCCGCCAAAGACGCAACCTGTGTCGAGATTGACCGATCGTCGGATCCACTCCGGCTCGGGAACGGGCGTGTGACCGTACACCACCAGGGCAGGGCTGTGGTAGTTCTTGGCCCACTTCAAGCGGACCGGCAGGCCGTACTGATCGACCTCGCCCGTCGTTTCTCCATAGAGCGCGAAGCCGCGCACGCCGGGGGTGTCTCGGCCGTGCATCGGCTTCGGTAATCCGGCATGAGCGACGATGAGGCGGCCACGATCAAGCACATAATGGTGCGTCATGGAACCGAAGAAGTCGATGACGCCCTCGACGGTGGTTTCGCGGATGCCCCAGGGAAGCAAATCCAGTTCGGCAAGGGTCTGCTCCAGACCGTGGGCGACCCGGACGTTTCGACCGCGCAGCTTGCGCAAAAACTTGTCGTCGTGATTGCCAATGACGCAGAGGCCCGAGCCGCGGGCCGTCATGTTTCGCACGATCCGAACGGTGTCAAGAATCCGAGGTCCACGATCGACCAGGTCTCCCACGAAGACGGCGATCCGGCCCTCCGGATGCTCGTAGATGGGGCCAGGCCAGGCGGGTTCGATCGACTGCGAGACGACCTCGTAGCCGAGCCGATCAAGCAATTGCTCCAGCTCGTCGGCACAGCCGTGCACATCGCCGATCAAGTCGAACGGGCCTCGATCGCCTCGGCGGTCGCAGGCCAGGGGGACGCGGGAGACGGAGATAGCTTCAACCTGATCGACGCTCGAAAGCGTGACGATGCGATCAAACCCCTCGCGCGGCAGGTCGGTCATCGACCGTGACAGTTGCTCGCGATGCCGGTGGACCACGTCGGCCTCGATCCGCCGATCGGTCCGCGTCTGGGCGCGATCGAGCAGGAGGGATTCGGGGAGGTCGAAGACCAGAGCGATCGGTTCGACATGGTGGGTTCGGGCCAGGCGGATCAGGGCCGACCGGGCCGATGCCCGGACGTTTGTGGCGTCGACCACCGTGAGACGTCCCCGAGCCAGGCGGCGGTCGACAATCAGGTGAACGAGATCGAAGGCATCGGCCGTGGCAAGCTGGTTGTTCGGATCGTCGGACACGAGGGCGCGGCAATCGTCGGACGAGACGACCTCGGTGGGCCGGAAATGACGGCGAGCAAAGGTGCTCTTGCCCGAACCGGTCGGTCCGATGAGGACGACGAGGCAGCGTCTCGGAATCGTCAAGATCACGGCAATGCCCTGCGAAAAAAGGACGAGGGATCGACCCGGCTCCATGCTTGACGAGGCCGCGCCGGGAGGTTCTCATGAAGGCATCGGGCCCTCCCATTTTCCCGAGATTTTCTCCGGAGTCCAACACGATGCGATCGTTCCAGCGCCGCGATTTCCTTCAGGCGTCGGCCGCCAGCCTGGCCGCCCTGACCGCCTCGACCGCCTCACGAGCCTCTGCCGAACCCCGCTCGGCCCCGCGGCGAACCAGCGCGAACGACTCGCTGAACGTGGCCGTGGTGGGTGTCCGGGGGCGGGGTATGGACCACGTCCGAGGGTTCCTGAACCTGAAAGACGACGGCGTGCGCGTGACCACGGTCTGCGACGTCGATGAGAACGTCGTCGGGAATGCCATGAAGGCGATCGAGACGGCAAGCGGATCGGCTCCGTCGCTCGTGAAGGATGTTCGCGAGGTGCTCGACAACCCGGAGATTGATATTATCTCCGTCGCCACGCCGAACCACTGGCACAGCCTGATGGGCATCTGGGCCTGCCAGGCGGGCAAAGATGCTTATGTCGAGAAGCCGGTCAGTCATAATGTATGGGAAGGCCGGAAACTGGTTGAGGCGGCTCGCAAATACGACCGGATGGTCCAGTGTGGCACCCAGTGCCGCAGCCACAAGGGGATTCAGGACGCGATGGAATTCCTCCGCAACGGGGGAATCGGCAAGATCTACATGGCCAAGGGGCTCTGCTACAAGCCTCGTGGCTCGATCGGCCACGGCTCGTTCCAACCGGTACCCGCAGGGCTCGATTACGACCTCTGGACCGGCCCTGCCGAATTCCACAAGCCCGGCGACCCGAGCGTCTACAACCCGAACATCCTGCACTACAACTGGCACTGGGTTTGGAACACCGGCAACGGCGACCTGGGCAACCAGGGCATCCACCAGATGGACCTGGCCCGCTGGGGCATCGGCAAGAACGAGTTCCCGAAGACCGTCATGTCGGCCGGTGGCCGTTACGGTTACGAAGACGACGGCGAAACCGCCAACACCCAGACCGTCAACTTTGAATATGATGACGTTTTGCTTCAATTCGAGGTGCGCGGCCTGCCCACCAACGATGAGCAAGGGGTGAAAGTCGGCGACATCTTCTACGGCACTGAGGGGATCTTGACGCTCGACAGCTACACCTCGTGGCAAACCTTCTTCGGCCACAAGATGGAGCCAGGCCCGAAGGGGACCGGCGGCGGCGACCACTACGCCAACTTCATCGAGGCCGTCCGGACCCGAGACCGCTCGATCCTCAACGCCGAGATTGAGGAAGGCCACCTGTCGAGCGCCTTCTGCCACCTCGGAAACATCGCCCTCCGCCTGGGCCGCAAGCTGCACATTGATGTCGAGAACGAGGCGTTCCTCGACGATCCCGAAGCCAACGCCATGCTGAAGCGCGACTACCGGGCGCCGTATGTCGTGCCCGATCAGGTCTGATCGACCGACGTGTCCGACCGGAGTAGGAATCATCGGGATTTCAGATCGCTTTGATCTGAAATCCCGTTTTCGCTGTTCGACTATCCCACCTTGGGGAGCATGCGGCGGACGACCGACGGCACGATCGGCACATGCCGGGCCACTCGCCGAAGATGGCGGGCGACGGTCAAGCTCGTGGTACCCAGATCCTCGTATCGGGAAAGCCGGGCCAGAGCCTCGTCACGCTCGCGGCGCAGCGACTCCAGCTCTAGCACGTGCTCAAACGGCACATAATCATCAAGGACGTTGACCGGCGATCGAAACTTCGAGAGCAGGCGGCGGTCTTCCAGTCGCAGGTAGTAGCGGTTCAGCCCGTCGAAGGCGGCTCGAAGATAATCGGCGGCAAGGAGGATCGGCTCCCACAGCTCGGGCTGAATCGTGGCTTCGATCACGAGCACCCGAGGACGCCAGCGACTCCAGTCCGCCCCCTGGATGACGGCAAGCTCGTGCCCCTCCACGTCGATCTTGAGGAAATCAATCGTCCGGTCGCCCACATATCGCTCGCAAAGTGTGGCGAGGGTGATGACCTCAACCGTCCGTTCAACATACGAATAGCCGTGCAACTTCAGGCCGGCGGCGAAGTCAAGGTCGAGGGTTGACATGCCGAGCGAGTCGCTTGGCTCGTGCAGGGTCATCATCCCTTCGTGATCCGAGATCGCAAGCGAGAGGTTCACATCGCGAGGGCGCTCGGCCTGAAGCATTTCCCAGACTCGGGCGACCGGCTCGACATTCACCCCCGTCCAGCCGCGATCCGAGAAATGCCGGGTCACGGAATGCAAGGTGGGATGATTGGCTCCAACATCCACATAAAAACCATCTTCCTTGTCCGGAAAGACGCGCCGGAGGAGAACGTCTTCCGCATTCTGAGCGTAGGAGATCATGGGCATGGGACGCTCTCGGGAGTTGGAGGCGAGGACAGAGCTTTGATCGAGGAAATGCTTGCAGAAGAACCACGATCCAGAGCGGAAGGCCGAGGTTCATGCCAGGCCCAGGCATTGCGTCTGCCCCATGCCGACATGACCAGTTGATGCTTCCGATTGGCGAGTGCATTCCAGTCGAACAGGGGCTGTAAGCGCGGTCGATCCGCTCGTGCCTGGGCAATTGCGATGGAGGGTTGATCCAGCAGCCGATCCACAATCTGAAGCGTTCCTTCAGGATCGTCGATCGGACAGAAATGCGTTCCGGGGCAGTCTCCGAATAGGCTCTCAGTCGTTTCCAAGCGGCTGAGCAACACCGGTGTTCCACTGACGAGCGCTTCAAGAATGGGCAGGCCAAACGCTTCGACGTCGGAAAGCAACAGGAGTGCTCGGCTTGACCGATACGCCTCCCGCAGGTCCGCTTCGCTCACATAGCCGCGCAACTCGACAAAGGGGCGAAGGGCCGGAGGAATCCGGTCTGCCGATGCCTCGCTCCGATTGCCGATGACGACCAGTCGGAATTCGGGACTTCGCCTGACAACATGTTCAAACACTTGAACAACGCGATCAAAGCGTTTGCGAATCTCGGCCAGATCCCCCACAAAGAGCAGTTGCGGAGGGCGATCGAGAGGCCCAAGGTCGAACGCTTCGAAATCGCAGCCGAGGGGCAAGGTCACGGCGTTGACCTGTCGAGGCGCGAGCCGTTGCAAGGCTCGACATTCGGCAGGTGAATCGGCGAGGACCAGATCCGCGCGTTCGATCACGCGGCGATGGGTCGCGGCAACGTTCGCCTCCTGCTCGGGCGACATGGGAACCGTCCAGAGCGGCTGATCATGAGGGGTGTAGCACAGCACGGTCCGATCGTCGATGTGATCCAGGACGGCACGACCGGTCGCGGCGTTGGCAAAGCCGATCAGCTCAATCGCGTCCCAACGTGATGATCTGATCAGTTCAGGCAAGCGTTCGTTGAGCGGTTCCACGCAATCCGATTCGAACCGATGAGGGCCAACACACATGGGAATTCCCAGCGGCGTGGCGAAATCCCAGACGCGACGCAACGACCGGGGATCCCGGTCATCCATCGCGAAGGTGAACTCCACTCGGCCTTGCAGCCGCCTGGACAGCTCGAAAATGGCTCGGCCGATGCCGGAGTACATCTGGTTCGTGGTGGGGGTCGCGATCAGGACACGGAAGCGGTCAGGCGAGGGGCACCCTCGTCCCGTCGCCGAGGATGCGAACGGTTCGTGCGTGGCGATCGAACCAGCGGTGAACTTCGCAAAATGCGGACGAGGAGTCGTGGGCATGGGACGTCGGCCGAGGTTCAGGACTGCGATGGGTTCACTCCAGCGAGCGGAAGCTCACGTCAGATCAGTGTCGCCACCGGAGGAAGGAACCGAAAATTGCGAACTTGAGAATTCCTTGTACGGAGTCACATGAGGCGAGCCGCGCTCGCTGGCCGGGTCGATACGACTACCGGGAGAAGGGACGGCTCGTTCGGCATTCGCAGGGGGTTGCATCCGCGCGAGATGATCTTCGATGCTTGCGAGCCGGCGAGCCATTGCCAGCGAGTCCCAGCGAAACGCATCGGTGGTTGCCGAGCGCTGACTGAGTGCCTCAACCTGTCCACTCAGGTGGTCGATCTGGGCCTGGAGGTCGCGGTAGAGCACTTCCTGATGGAAAAACATGGGTCGGAGGAGTCTGCGCACCAGGCGACGGGCCAGACCAAGCACACGCTTCGGCCCCTTCGCATCGTTGATGCCCGTGTTGTAAAAGGCGAAGTCTCGCACGAGAAATCGGGCCTCCTTGCTGGGAACCAGGATCGTGTTCCGAATCCTGCACGCGACACACACTGAGAGACGGACCAAACCCACTCAGGCCGCCTGGGTCACCAACGATTCTGCCAGGCCTTCGGCGAGTCGAGCGAGTCGAACGGTATCGGCCGGAGCGCCGGGCGCGGATTGAGGAGGGGTGTTCGCAGCCTCTTCAAGCCAGCGTTCAAGCCGGGGCGCCAAAGCGTCCACATGAAAGTCGCGCCAGGTGGACGCACGGGCTCGTTCCGCAATCGCTTCAGCATCCGTCCGACGCTCCAGCACATCGAGGAACACGCGAGCGATCGCGGCCGCCGTGGGTTCGACCTTCAGACCGTGGACCCCGTGCACGAGCCACTCGGCCAGGCCACAACTTTGCGAAATGAGGGGCAGACACCCCCCGTGCGCCGCGGCCTCGATCGGCCCAATGCCGAACGGCTCACGCTCCCAGGTCGGGAACGCGAAGAGCTCGTAATTCCGGTATCGAGCAATCAGGTCGGGGTGCTCAAGCGGTCCGAGGAAGCGAACGCGGTCTTCGACTCCGTGCTGTTGGACGAGAGCCGGGTAGTGGTTTTCATCAACGTCCGCAATCGCTCCGATGAGATCCAGTTCGACGGACCAGCGCTCTTTCCGAACCAGCCCGACCGCTTCGATCAAGAGGTCGATTCCCTTGTACGGAGTCAATCGACCTGCCGACACGACCCTGAGCGGGCCGTTTCGGACCGATCGGCGGGGCAGGGGAGTCGGACTGCCGTCAATCCAGTACGGCAGCAATTCCACGCGACCATTGAGCGGAACCCCCTGGCCCTCGATTTCCTCAACCAGCCGCGAGCTGACCGCAATGAACGTCCCTCGCATCTCCGCCCCGAAGCGTTCCGCCAGGGCAGGAATCACCTTGCCCCAGACGGAACAGCAGTACGACGGCACCGCGTCACCCAGTTGCCAGGCCCATGGAACCCCGAGATGGTTGAGGGCCGCCATGAGGCCGAGCCCTCCCAGCCCCGTCAAATTATGAACATAGGCCACATCGGGGCGAAAGTCGGCCACGGTCTCGGCAAGCGCATGAACATTCGAGGCGTTGATCAGACGAGAGCGCACATCCAGCATCCGTTGAACCACCGGAGGCCGACGATTCATGGCGTGCTGGTTCCAAATGTCCGTGATCGCAAATCCCCGGCGGACGTGTGGTTGCGGTTCCACAAAGGTCCGGGCCGATGCGGTCAGGACCCGCACCTCATGTCCGAGTCGACGCAGGGCTTCGACCGCCTGAGCACAGGCCACCTCGTAGCCGCCGACAACCTCGGGCGGATAGAAGTTCGAAAGAACGAGAATCTTCACGAGACCCGCTCCTTCCTGCCTGAGTGGGATTCGAGCAATTCGTCGTACAGGGCGGCAAGCTTCGCGCCGGCAACGGTGAGATCAAACGCTCGCAACACCTCGCGGCGGGCTTCCTGACCGACCCGCGCAACTGTTTCCGGTTCGTTCGCCAGGCGGCGAAGCAAGCTCGTCAGTTCCTCAGGGGTATCAAACAGGTAACCGCTTTGATAAGGCTTGATAAATTCGGGCATCGCTGCCACGCGAGAGGCGATCGGCACAGTCTCGCAGCTCATCGCTTCCAGCAAGGTCAAGCCCATGAGTTCGGGTGCCCGATAGCGGCGGTTGTAGCAATCAACATAGACCGACGGGAGAACGTTGCACCAGGCCCTCGCGTAGAGGTCGCGGACGGTCGCGTCGTTGGCGTCGGTCACGAAGGTCACGTTCTTGCTGACGGCCAGGCGGCGAAGCAAGGCGAAGTAATCCGGGTCGTAGGGTCGCCCGCAGACGGTCAGGGGCAACTCGGGGGGAAGGGCCGCGATCAAGCGGTCGATCCCCTTGTGTGCCAGCAGCCGGCCAACATACAGAACTCGGTCGCGAGGGGGACGAGGCTCGGGAGGAGCGAAGCGAGAGGCATCCACTCCACCTCGGATCACAACCACGGGCGTCGGCGTGCGGAACAGGGACGCACCAAACGAGGAGTACGCGACAATCCGATCGGCCAGCTCCAGGCTTCCCAGCGACGCGCCAAGCCAGCTGGAATGACCGCCGTGGTCCGAGGCACAGGTCGGTTTCCGCTGCTGCCGAGCGGCAAGGAGCCCGAACTCGCCAGATCGGCTAAACGCCATGTGAACATGAACAAGGTCGGCTTCGGCAATTGCGGCGGGCAGCTCCCACGAAACAGCATCGAGCGGGTCGTCGGGCCGTCGGGCGACCGGCAGCACACGAAGGCTTACGCCGGGGCGTAGCTCGCGGTGGGCGGGGGCCACGCCGTAGGAGATGAGGTCAACCTCGTAGCGTCCGCCGGTGGCTTCGACCAGTCCGGCGGCCATGTTGGTCGCGTAACGCTCACCACCGCCGAGGCACGAAGCCTCGTCGAAATAGAGCGGGGTCAGAAAGGCGACCTTCCGTGTCGCGTGAGCCATCGCGCGGCAGTCCCTCGGCGCGGTGGAGTGGATTCAAGTCGTTCCGGGACGATCCGGGGCGGTCGCGGCGAGCAATTCGGGCTCGCCGCGCAGGGGAACCCAGAGGGCTAACCGACCGTCGAAGGGGTTCTATCCGCATCGGTCGCGTCGGTCAAGTCGGATCGCTGACCGTTTGCGGGGCTCTGCTCGACGGGGGCTCCCACATCGAGGGGGGTGGAGAACTGGCGGATCTTCTCCATTTCGCAGAGGCGCTGGATGATGTCCATGTGGACCTTCAGGGGCGACTGCGAGGCGTTGATCTCATAAATGATCGACGGGTTGTAGAACTGAAGGGTCTTGAAGGTCTCATCGTGGTAGACCTGCAGGCGGCGTTTGACGACCTCTTCGTTGATGTCGTCGAGCCGATTTTCGCGGAGCGCGCGGGCAGCAAGGCGGTCCTTAGCCTTCTCGATGTCGGAGATCATCAGGTGGAAGATCTGGATGACATCGAGGACGTCGTCGAGCATTCCTGCCTGCTCAAAGTTGCGCGGCAGGCCATCGAGCACCAGCGTGGTGCAGCCGGGAGTCACCTCGTCCTGGAGCATGAGAATCTGGAGGTGACGTTTCCAGATGCGGATGGTCAAATCGTCTGGTACGAGTAAGCCTCGCGTCGTGTACGAGACGACTTCTCGCCCCAGATCGCCGTGCTTGGGGAGTTTCCGAAACAGGTCGCCGCTGGAAATGTGCACCACTCCCGGCAGGTGGCCGAGCACAACACCCTGCGTCCCTTTGCCGCTGCCCGGCATACCGAAGAGGAGAATGGTCCGAAACTTGTCGGGCAGGGCCATGAGACGACCTCACGCAATCGGGAACGTGGCAAGGGGTCGGCAAGCGTTCTGTGTCACGAACCCGACGAACACTCCGGCCGATTGTTTGGGATGAGGCCGTCGTCGGACGCTTTGCCAAACCGAGACTTTACCTGAAAGTTTACACCATTTGACCGAGAAACCCAACCGTGATGACCGCCGGCTCCTCCTCGTCCAATCCCACGCGAATCTTGCTCCTTCGCCACGCAAAGACCGCCGCACCGGATCGCTTTCACGGGGCTGAATCCGATATCGGCCTCGGTGTCGAAGGGCATCAGCAGGCCCTGGCCGCCGCTGAAGCGCTCGCCCGGCTTCGGCCCGAGGCGGTTTACAGCTCGGGCATGAGGCGAGCGCGCGAAACCGCGGAACCGATCGCCCGATCGTGCGGAGTCGAGCCGGGAATCCTTCCCGAACTCCACGAGCGCCGGATGGGATCGATGTCAAACGCAACGATTGCCGAGGTCCGTGCCGAGGTCGATCACTTCATTCGTCGCTGGGGGGAAGGGGATCTCGATGCCGCCCACCCCGGAGGCGAATCGTACCGAGCCATGCGCGATCGGGTCGTGCCGCCGTTCTCGATCCTGGCCCATCGTCATCGGGGCGAAACAATCGTCGTCGTGCTTCATGGCGTGGTGATTCGCGTGCTGATCACCTCGTTGATGGAATCGTTTTCCCCGGCCGATTACCACCGGATCGCCATTCGACATGTTGCCGTGAACGACCTCCGCTACGACGACCAGGGGTGGACCCTCGTCGGGACAGACCATGATCCCGCAGCCCTTGTGCTTCGCTGACCCACCGCGCCGTCCGTGGCACGGTGAGACGTGTTGACCCCTCAAGGCACAACGGCCCAAAGGTCATTTCGAACCGGCCTTGTCGATGTCGTCCCAGCTCAGGTTCGAGAACAGTTCCTTGGCCGAGTCGCCGACCAGCTTACTGCTCTCGACCAGGGGCTTCGTGGCCACGTCGGGCGCTGCGCCCTGAGCAACGGGAATGGAAGTTAGCATGGCATCGAACTGCCGATAAATCTCTTTCTGACGATCCGTCTTGGCACGGCCGAAACGCAAATTATAGGCGTGCATAAACCCGACCAGGTCCGCCATCGTTCCTTGCTCATACGACTGAATCATCCGATAGACAGCACCTCCCTGGGGGTCTTCGAGCAGCCGGATCATTCCGGCGAGGGTACGGAGGAACTGATCGGCGTCATCGGCCCCGACCACGGGAAAACCGTTCTGTTCGCTCTTGATCATGATGCGCAGCTCACTCAGGGCGTCGTCAAGTTCCGATCGGGTCGAGTCGGAGATCGAGCCGTTCAGGTCTTCGGCCAGTGCAGCGGTGATGGCCTTCGAGAAGGTCTCTCGCGGTTTCTCGAACTCGGTTTCTCGGAGAAGAGGCGGCCAGCCGTCTTCCTGGGTGAGGATGGCCAGGCACGCGGTAATCGGTTCCGAGGCATTTTCGAACGGAATGTCGCGCAGAACATCGGCACCAAGCGGAATGGCCGCCAGGGCATCATGCGTGCCGTCGGTTGGGAAATCAAGGATCTGATCAATCGTTTGATTAAGCAGAATGCCGGCCTCGACCAGCCCTTCTCGGTTCACGATGGCGGTTTCCACGGCCTGGCGGTCGCGTGCCTGGGCATCTCGAATTTCCTTGGCCTTGCGTGCTTCGGAGATCGTCTGGTTCCATTTGGCATAGGCCTCGGCCCGAAGCTTGCTGGCCTCGGCCGCCTTGACCTGATAATCCGCCTGAGCCCGCATGTAGTAGCCGCTGCCGCGAAGGTAATCGGCTCCGGGATCTCGCCCTCCCGTGCCGAAACCGCCCCAACCTCCTCGCATGAAGGGTCCGGGATAAAGTTGGGCCGAAGCGGTGGCGGAGCAAACCGCCACGAGCATCAACGCAAGAAAGCCACGCAGAATGGGCATGATCGCTCTCCCCTGAATCACGCCTGAATAATCTGGACACGCCATTCCAACATGGAATGATCCCGCTTGTTATCCTACGACACAAGCGGCAACGCGTGGTCATCCTTCTTCGTCGGATCGAACGACTGCCAGCGCGGGAGAATCTCCAGAACGTCGAAGCCGATCGGCCCAGCTCAGGGCGAGATGCGTGGCAAGTCGCGCAGATCGAATCAACGAATCACGATCAATCAAATGAATCCCGTCGTGCGGGGTATGAAGAACCGCGGAGGTGCCCACCACATCTCCGAGCAGGCTGACGGTGTCGAGCCCCGCGGCGGCGAACGGTTCGTGGTCCATCCCTGCGCCGAGAATGCGAAACCGGGCGGTGGGAATGGACTGGGACTCGGCCACGGCTTCGGCCAGGCTGACGGCGCCTGGCGATCCGGCAAGCCAGACTCGGGAGCCGGCCCCCAGACTTTCGAGGTTGATCAGAAGGGTTGGGCGTTCGCGAAGCCACCACTCATGCCGCAGGAGGAAGGCTCGGGCGCCGTCGAGGCCGACCTCCTCGGCCCCCGTGGCCAGAAAGACGACTTCGACCGGGGCGTCGTCCCGGGCATCCCACACCCGGGCCAGTTCCAGCAAGACGGCAAGGCCCGATCCGTTATCGAGCGCACCGGGACTCCGATTGCCGGACGCGTTACACATCAAGGCAATCAGGCAACCGTTCATCACCGTGCCCAACACGGCAAACGGCCAGAACCCGACCACGTGCCCCAGGACCATCTTCGCAAGCGTCAAGCCGACCAGAATCACACAACCCACCGTCACCGACACCACCAATGCCACCCGCAAACCAGTCGGCAAGCGCTGTGATTTTGAATCGTAGTGCGCGAGAAAGACGACCCGAGCGGGAGCGGCTTCGGCATCGTCAGCCGTCGTTGGCCAGGTAACGAGATTGTCGGACCAGACCCGAGCCCGAAAGCGATCAGCCAGGGATCGGGTGACGATCCAGGGAGCATTGACGAGGTATCCGGCCCCCAGCGCGCACAGTGCCGAGAGGAAAGGCCAGCTCGCCGCCAGGATCACGCCGATTGTGACCAGGACACTCGCGCCGAGAAAGGCGAGCAGACTGCCAACCCTTCGGGCGGTCGTGCCGACCGGGAACCGCTCTCGGACGACTGGGCGGCCGGATCGGGTCAACGCTCGCTCGACCAGACGAGCGGCCAGCCGCTCGCCGGGTGTTCCGACCGCTCGGGGAAATGCGAGCCGATGGATCAGCCGAAGGGCACGATCGGGATCGAAGGGGCGAGCCGTCGGCCAGGCCACTGCGTTGCAATCGCGAGCGAAAACCGACCTCAATCGTTCGGCATTTTGATCAGGGTTCATGAACAATCATGCCATGTCGATCCGACCCAGGCAAATCTGGGTCGGATCGCCATGGCACATCGCAAATCTCCGAACGAACTCTCCCGATCAGTACGCTTTATCCACCTGCACGCCCTTCCCTCCGCCTTCCTGGAATCGCTGTTCAAGGCGTTCCATTTGACGAAGCTGATTCGAGCGATTTTGCAAGCGAAGGTTTTCTTCGAGCGACGCCTCGGCCGGCTCCATCGGTTCGGGAGCCTGGACCGGACTCTCGGGAGGACCGACGAGCGCTTCACCTCGGAAGAAGGCGTATTGATCGCCGTTGCGGCGGGCGACGGCCGTCACCTGGCCGCGGACACCTTCGGCCACGAAGACGCCGCGCAGGTCGGTTTCTCCGCTGAAAAACCGTTCATTACCCGATCCGATCACGCGAACCTGCACGCCTGGCAGGAATTCGCCGGTCTCCGCAAGCCGAACGGTCACGCGAACGCGACCGGCCCCCCGTTCTTCCAGTACATCCAGCTCCAGCGGGCTGACCAGCGCGATCCCCGAGGCATAGCGATCATCTCCTCGGATCATGACCAGATATGCCCCCTCCGATTCGACGGGCAAGGCAATGTCGGTCGATCGCGCATCGAAGTCGATTCCTTCAGAGAGGGGCACCGTCGTCTCGACGAGAGGAGTGATCCCCGCCAGGTCGATCCCGGCAATCCCATCGAGGCTGCGACGCGTCAGATAGAGCCGCATCAGGTCGACCGGGTAGACCGTCACAGCCGCCTCCTTGATATTGCGCGAGCGGAGCGATACGGACGGCTCGTCCGCCGGGTTGTCGTCCTCGTCGAGGAAGGCTCGGACGACTCCATCGCCACCGGCGGCGACCTCGGGAGCAACCGCAGGATGAATCTCGGTGACCTCGGGGAGTTCCAGCTCCTCTCGGGTCAGTTGCCGGATGGCTCCGGCCGCGTCGGTGAAGCGGTCGGCAACCTGTTCGTAGAAGGAGACAGCCTTTGCGGCGTCGCGACGGGCGTGGAAGATCTGGCCGAGGATGTAAATCGCCTGCCACTTGTTCGGGCTCGGGATCTCGGCCCCGCGGTCATCTCGATAGGTGGCGGCGGCAATCGTCTCGGCCACGGCAATGGCGCGGTCGTACTGACCAAGACGGAAGCGGCCAAGGGCCTCAGAGTAGCGGAAGCTATCGAGATAGGTGCTTTCCTGGAAGCGATCGGCGTACCGCTCGGCCAGCGTCACCACGGTTTCATGATCGTTCAGGTCAAGATACGTGTTGACCAGGGCCAGGCTCGCCTCGTCGGCCATCGGGCTATCAGGGGACTGAGCGAGGAAGGTTCGCACCAGCCGAATTGACTGCAAGAGCAACTGCGGCGGGGCCACCTCGGCATCGAGCAGGGTCTTCCGGAGGCTCGGGTCCTCCATCGCCTGACTCGCGAGCCCGGCCAGCACCTGAGAGAGCGCGAAGAAATCACTCTCGATGGACGCGGTTTTCGGAGAGGTTCGCCAGAGGTCGAGCAAGTACGCGACGGATTCGAGCGGACGATCACGTTGGCGAAGCACCTCGCCCACGCGGGCGTCTTCGAGGTAGCTCGCCTCGGCGGTGGCCCGCCAGACGAGATAGGCTCGTTCCGGCTCGCCGATCGCGGCATAAGAGCGGCCGACGGCGGCGATCTCTGAGAACGGGATCACGATCTCGGGGGCCTTTTCGCGGAGGATCTCGAAGAACTGGACGATCGGCCGGGGTTGATCGAGCCGAATGTGTGCGGTCAGGAGCATCCGGGCGGCCTGTCGGGCGATGTCGTCGCGGAGGGTGTATCCGGACCAGAGTGCCCCCAGGGCCTCGGCTGCCTCGGCGAATCGATCGTCTTCGAACAGGGCCGAGCCCCTGGCGAACAGTTCATCCGGGGTCGGTCGGTAGGGATCGGTCGACGACCGGCCGGGTTCCAGCACGGTCAGATTCGTCGGCTCGCCCAGGTGGGCACGACCGGGGTCGTAGGCGCTCCGGATCGAAGGGGGCAGGGCACGGAAGGTCCCCGAAAGGTTGCCGAAGACATCATACGTGGTCGTCCCCGGATACTGGTCGGGGGCGAAGAAGAGGGTGAGCAGTCCGTCGTTCACCTCATAATGCGAGGCACTGGTCTGGATCGAGTCCTCGACCAGCATCACGCCGGAGGGCAGGGGCTCCTCGATCACGAGGAACTCGCGCTCCCAGGTCGGCTGGCCCGATCGGATGTACCGGCTGGCCGACAGTTCCACACGAGCCCGACCGCCGAGGGCCACCTGAGAGACCTCGTTCCGGAAGGTCTGCGGGTTGACCGCCACCGAGAAACCGGTGGGCAGCGGCTTGCCTTCGAACTCCGGCGCCGCGGCCAGGACCACGCGGCGATCGATCACAAAGGAACGATTGCGCTTGTCTTGATCCGGACCGAACTCGCGGGTGAATCCGGTGAGCGTGACGGCGTAGCCGAACGTCCCCCGACCCTCCAGGTTGAAGCGGACTCGGTTGCGAGCGGCGGGATCGATCGCCTTGCGAGGCACGCGGATCGCCTGGCCTTCAGAGCGTCCGGAGACTTCAATGCGGTGGACTTCCTCGTCATTGACCGTAATCACCAGTCGATAATTGTCCCCCGCAGCGTCGGCCTCGGCGAAGACGCGGCCCAAGGCGGCGATTGCCGAGCCCTTTGCCTTGGGCGGGTTCCAGCCGAAGCCGACCCGATGGGCGAGGAGCCAGGCGGCGGCCTGGTCCACCTCGGGGGTGGTCGGCCGCACCCGAGCATACGCCAGGGTGGCCAGGGCCGTCACCTCGGTCGTTGTCTGGAAGAAGGGATGGCGGGTGTCGGCCTCCCAGTAGCGTTGCAAGGGAGCACCGGGTTCGGGAGCGGTGGTTTTCGATCGGGGTCCAAGCACCCCGAGCACCTCGGCGGCGAGGCTCGACCGATCGAGATTCGCAAACGTCAACGCAAGGAACGCCAGCGCACTGTTTGAAAGATCCTGGCGATCGCGGTTCAGGCGGTTCGCCTGTTCGAATCCGGCGCGGCCTCGGGTGCTGAGGGCGTGGAGCAGGGCGGCCCGGGTGTCGCGGTCGCCCGCATCGAGCTGGGCGAATTGCTGCTCCAGCCATCCGACCGCCCGATCGGCCACCGAGCGATCGCTGAGCAATCCCAGCGACTCGGCCATTGAGAGTGACCAAAGGACCGATGCTGATGTGAGTTGATCGCTCGCGCCCGGCGATTCCGGCCGCGACGGCACCCACGGCCAGCCGCCGTCATCGTTTTGCAGGCCCACCAGCTCGGCCACAAGCCCTCGAATGCGATCGGTCAGACGAGCGGCCTCGGGGGCGTCGGCCCCGCCCACCTTGCGGAGGTACACTAGGGCCTCGGTCGCGGCCAGGAGATCCGACGCCCGATCGGCCATCGAGTTCGACGGCGGCAGACAAATGCGCGCCAGGTCGCGGTCGATCCCGCCCGATCGGAACCAGAACTGCTGGCCCAGGGCCACTTCAATCAGCATGCGCTGAATCGACGGCGAGAGCGTGATGAGCATCTCGGGAGCGTCGTAGCGTCGTCCCTTCGGCAATTCGAGGAAGACGGTGGCATCGTCTCGGCTCGATCCCGAGGCCGAGGCAATCGCCTGCACGCCCCAGGGACGGACCGGGACGTTGGTCCGGATCTCGTCGGCCTTGTCGCCCGCACGAGCGGTGAGGGTCAGCTCGATCGAGGTCGCGTCAGGAATCGGGATCGGATCGAAAAGGACCTCGGTCACGCCGTCGCTGTCCACCTCAATCGTCTTCGGATCCTCGCGATCCTGGCCGGTCGCATACGACCCCAGGCGAAGCTCGACCCGTCCCTTCACCCCGGTGTGATGCACCCGCGCGAGGAACCGGGGCTGGTCCCCTTCCGTCAAGATGCTCGGCACGCTCAGCTCGACGAAGAAATCCTGGGCGACCTGGACGTCGGCGGTCGTCTGCCCCGCAAGTGTGTCGGCGCCGGTGACTCCACGAGCCGAGAACTCGTAGCGCGAAAGGGCCGTCGGCGCCGTCAGGGTGACGCGGGCCGTGCCGTCGTCGCCGGTCACGATGCTCGGGTTCCAGTAGGCCGTCTCGACAAACTGCTGACGAGTGACAGGCGCCTCCGTATCGAAACGCCCCCCACCACGACGATCAGCAAACTCCTGACCGAGGTATCCCAACTTGGGCCGGGCAGGAGCCGCTCCTCGCATCCGACGACCCAGGGCCACCCCTTCATCGTCCACCATGGGAGCCGCCGCATCCGCCGCAATCATTCCGAAGGGTTCGGCGGCAAGCTCGGGCAAGGCAGGAGCCGCACTCGGTGCGGCAAACAGGCCATCCGGACCTGGCATGCCTGGCATGCCTCCCATACCTCCACCCATGCCCATCATTTGACCTGCCTGGGCGCGGACGGCTTCGGACTCCTGTGACATCAGGACGGTCAGATCCTCTCGCTGTTGTTCTTCGAGCAGGGCATCGGCGATCGGCTCGGTCGGAGGGGCGTAGCGGAAGGTGTTGGTCGCCTCGGTCGCAAAGGCGCCGGTGCGAATCTGATCATAGAAGAATGGGCCGATTGGCGGATGCGGATCGTCGAACATGCGCAGGAGGGCTCGATCGACGAGCGCGAGCGACAACTCGGCCTTCACCGGATTGCCAAGCTGGTCGGTCGCGGTCAGAACGACCTCGAAGTCCTCCCCCGGTCCGACACGCTCCTTCGCCGGTTCGATCGTCACCCGGAGATCCCGTTGCAGGGTGATCTCGGCCTGAGCCGTGTAAAACGCCGAATCGGCCATCCGGGCCGCGGCCAGGGTGACGTTCGGGAACTGAGCGTCGCTCGCATCCCAGGAGACGACGTTCTCACCATCGTTCAGGGTGACGATGCGATAGTCGAGAATGCGATCGGCCTCCCAGGTCACGATCGCGGGCCCAGTGCCCGATCGGTTATGGAGATTTACCTCGGCCTGCTCACCCACCTTGAAGGCGAGGCGATCGGCCAGGATGCGGAGCTTCTCGGCGTCCTCGGAGCCGGAGATCGTCACCACTCGCTCCGCGACAATCGGGTTGCCGAAGCGGTCGGTTCCCGAGGCCCGAAGGACGTACGAACCTCCTTCGGAATCGTTGATGACCAGATCGACCGACGCCGTCCCGGTGGCGTCATCGGTTTCGAAGGATTTGGTCTCCACCTGACGCTCGGCGATCACCCCACGTTCACCCACCCGTTTCAGAATGGCCAGTTCCAAGGCCTCCTTGGTTGGCTCGCCAAGGGCGTCGATCGTGCGGGCGGTCAGGCGGAACGCCTCCCCGTCAAGATAGACATCGCGAGGCGTGGACAGGTCGATTCGGAAGCCTCGCACGGCCAGCATGGCCGATCCGGAAACAGCCACCCCTTCCTCAGGCAGGCGGCCGATGATCATCAACGGCTGTTCCTCACCGAATCCGGTCGTCTCGAACACAAATTCATATTCGCCGTTGTCATCGGTTTCTCCCGAGAGCGTGCGACCGTCGGGTAGCTCCACCAGGATCGATCGCCCCGCCAAGGGGGTGCCGTACTGGTAGCGAGCAATCGCCTTCCCCTCGACCGTCTCGCCGCGAAAGTAGACCGATCGCGGCAGGTCGATGGTGAGATCGACCTTGCGGAGCTGGTATGCCTGAACCTGAAACGCCCCGGAAAAACTGCTCTTGCCCGGCTGTTCCAGCCGAATCTGATACGATCCGACCGGGGCTGACGAATCAATCGGGATCGACTCATGGAAAGTGCCGAAGTCGGAGAGCGCGACCTCCTTCTCGATGATCCGACGCCCTCGGCTGTCGATCACCTCCAGGCGATACGTCGCCCCCGGCACATGATCATACTGGCCTTCCTTCACCTCGCGGACCACCCCGCGCAGCTCGACCTGCTGGCCTGGCCGGTAGGCAGGGCGGTCGGTGTAGAGGAACGCCCTCGGGCTCAGGCCGCGCGCCACTTGCTGCGGCACGCCCAGGCCGGTCCCGGCCACGTGCGGGCCGTCGATCACGAGGTACGACAGGGGAGCGCCCGGGTCCCTCGGCTGCGGCCAGTCGGCCAGGACCACGCCGTCGTCTCCCGTCGTCTCCTCGACGATCACTTGGCCTCCTTGCGACACCAGGACGCGAGCCCCTGGGCGTCCCGACCCCTTGACCATATCCTGCACGAAGACGAGCATTTGGTCACGCGAGGTTTTGACGATCGCATCCAGATCGCTGCCGATCACCAGGGTCGTCGCCTGGAGCTTCTCCTCGTCGCTCACCTTGATGACGTGAACGCCCGGAACCTCAAGCGTGTTTAACGCAAACTCATGCTTGATCGGCGCATACTTGGTGAACTCGGGAACCTCGACCGTCCACTCGGCATCCGGCGCAACCAGCCCCACATCAAGCGATTCGACCCCCTTCAAGGCGTGCTTCTTGCGGAAGTACGACTCGGGGTTCAGGGTGAACGATCGGAAGGTCAGTGTTTCGATATTCCGGGTCGTGATCTCCAGGATCGGCACCTCGCCCGATCGAAACGTACGCGGGGTGACGACCGTCAGCTCGGTCGATTCCATGATGACGATACGCTGCGTCGCCCGTGACTGCCAGGGTTCGACCGCCACGCGCTTGTAGCGGTCGATAGCCTGCTCGGGCTGTCGCCGCTCCACTTCCAGCACCTCGCCGATGCGAAACTGGGCGTGGCCGCTCGGCTCGGTGCCGGGGAACTTGCCGATCAGCGTCTCCCACGCGGCAATCGCCTCATCGAACCGTTCTTGCTGGGCGAAGCTCTCGCCAATCTGGAACAACAGCTCCGGCACTCTTGGATCCAGCGGATATTGAGTGACGAACTGCCGGAACGAGGACCGAGCATCGTCAAATTGTTCCTTGCGTAAGTGATCGTTGGCGATCATGAGTTGCGTGTTGACGATCTCGCGCTGAGCGTCGGCCGATTGCGGACCATCGGGATACTGGGCCAGGTAGCCCCGGAAGGCGTCGATCGCCTCGGCGAAGCGTTCCTGCTGACGAAGAACCTGGGCCACCTGAAAGGCGACGGTCATCCGAAGCTCGGCCAGGTCTTCGCGGGCGGCGTCGGTCGTCACGCGGAACGACTCCTCGGCGAGGAAGGCGCGGAAGGCATCGAGCGCCCGCTGGCTCTGGCCGCGGAATTGAGCCGAGGTCCCGATCCAGGCCGCGGCCTTCACGGCCTGCTCGTGTTCGGGAAAGGCGTCGAGATAGCGACGCAGGGCGGCAATGCCCAGGTCGAGGCTCGTGTCGTCGGGCGGCTGAGGAATGCCGTAGGTCCGGGCGATCTGGAAGAGGGCGTCGGCCCTCACGTCCTTCGCGGGATCGACGTTCTCAAGGTCGCGGGCCAGGTCGGTCCAGGTCAATCGGGCCGGAAGCGCCTGGCCGAGGGCAAGCTGAGACTCCCCGAGATGGAACCTCGCCTGAGGCCGATCCGCTCCTTCCTCGAACGAGGCGATGTAATCCTGAAATTCGTCCACGGCTCGGCCGTGGTTTCCGCTTTGCTGGCTGGCCAAGCCCATCCGGAAGCGAATCCTGGCGCGAAGCTCGTCTCCTTTCGCCAGCGATCGGGCCTGGTCGAGCAGGGCGTGCGCGGCCTCGGGATCGGGTGTGGCAGAGGGTTGCTCGGGCTCCAGGAGGCGATCAGCGAAGGCCACATACACGCCGGCCAGACTGTCTTTGCGCGCCGGGTCGAGCAAGGTCTCGACCTGGGCGCGGGCCAGGGCCTCGGCCTGTTCGGGACGATCGGCGGCCAGCTCGGTCGCGGCCAGCTCAGAGCGGAGCTTGACCGACCATCGGCCGTCGGGGTCGGCATCGAGGGCGGCGGTCAAGACGTCCCTGGCCTGATCCGGCTGCTTGCCCAGGCGCAGCGCCACGCCTCGAATCCAGGCGGCATAGGCGCGGCGGTCGGCGTCGGCCTCGTCGCCCGATCCCCATGCGTCGAGCAGGGCGGCGGCCTCGACATACTGCCCGTCTTGCAGGCGATCGACGATTGTGCCGGGCAGGTCGGGGGCGATCGGCTCAATCACCTGCCGGGCGTCCGGCACCCGGAGCGGCGCAACGTCGGAAGCGTCCTTCGAGTCTTCCCCTCCCTGTTGCGCGAAGACGGCAATGGCCCCCGACAGCACCAGGGCCATCGAGACGGTGGCTCGGCCGTGCCAGTTCCTCATGGCAGACGCTCCTTTGGTAATTCGCCTTTTGTGTTCGCGATTCCTCATCGCAGCTCGTCGATCGACCGCGCCGGGCGGGACCGGCACCCCGGAGACGTGGCCTTCAGTGTACCACGCCCCTTGATCCGATAACGCTTGACCTCGGAGATGTCTTAGAGATCCCCCCAACTTCCTTGGCCGCCAGACGTTTGCCACCCTCTCCCTCAACTCGGGGGAGAGGGCCGGGGACTGGCCGTTGCCTCGCACTCCTCCAGACCGTACAACAAGGGCGATGATCTGGCCGAGGTCTGAGCGACATGTCGACGACCTGAACGGCCCCGGCCTGAGCCAAGCATTTCCGGAGCCGCACCACGATGTACCGTCAGCCCGATTCTTCGCTCAAGGCCCCGACCTACGACGACCACACCGACCTGACCGTGGTGATCGACGGTGAGGGGGAATCTCATCCCATCGCCTCGCCGAGCGATTGGGACGTCAGACGGGCGCACATCCTGTTTCACCTTCAGGAGGTGATGGGGACGCTCCCCGGCGGCGAACGCCGGGTCCCCCTGGCCCCCGAGTACGGCGAATCGGTGTCCGAGGACGGCTATACGCGCATTCACGTCACCTATGCCAGCGAGCCGGGCGACCGCGTGCCGGCCTGGCTCTCGATTCCCGACGGCGACCCTCCCGAGGGGGGCTTCCCGGCCATGATTTGCCTGCACCAGACGGTGCGGTCGGGCAAGGACGAGCCGGTCGGAGTCGACGCCCGTCCCAATCGCTCGTCGGCCAAGGAGCTGGCCGAGCGGGGCTACGTCGTCCTGACCCCTGACTATCCGAACTTCGGCGAATACACGGTCGATCCCTACGCCCTTGGCTACGCCAGTGCCTCGATGAAGGGGATCTGGAACCACATGCGCGGCATCGACCTGTTGGCCAGCCGTCCCGAGGTCGCTCCTAACCGCATCGGCGCCATCGGCCACTCGCTCGGCGGGCACAACTCGATCTTCCTGGCCGTCTTCGACGACCGCGTGAAGGCAATCGTCTCCTCCTGCGGCTACAACAGCTTCCCGTATTATTACGAGGGGAAGATCGCCGGCTGGTCGCACAAGGGGTACATGCCCCGGATCGTCTCGAAGTTCGGGACGGATCCGGCGCGGATGCCGTTTGATTTTCCCGAACTCATCGGGGCTCTGGCTCCCCGGCCGTTCTTCTCGAATTCCCCGCTGCGGGATGCAAACTTCGAGGTCGAGGGGGTTCGCGTCTGCATCGCCGCGGCGACGCCGATTTACCGCTTGCTGGGGGCTCCCGATCACCTCGTCGTCGAGTATCCGGACGACGAGCACGACTTCCCGCCCGACGTCCGGGAACGGTCGTACCAGTTCCTCGACCATCACCTGGGCAATTCCCGCGCGTGATCGCATGAGCACGCGAAGGGGGTCAAACGTCTTGACAGAGGACCGCTCGCGGACCATAGTCAGTTGCAACGTTTCGCATGATGCGCCACCGGGCGGGAACTTCCCGCCTGTCGCCGGATCGGGGCCGGAGTGCCCCGAGTGGCGAATCCGGGCCTGCCCAGGAGGGGCCCGGGGGCCTTGCTCAACCGGGATGAAGCGCCATGGATCGACGCATCCTCGTGGTCGATGATAGCGAGCTGACCTGCCAGCAGCTCTCGTTGTTGCTCAGCCGACCCGATCGCCGGATCAAGGTCGTCACGAACGGCACCGAGGCTCTGGAACGAATCGTCGACGGCAAGTTCTCGCTCGTGCTCACCGACCTGCGGATGGACGGCCGGGGGATCGACGGGCTCGACCTGATCCGCGAGATCCGGCAGCGCGACCTGCCGGTGACGGTCATCGTCATGACCGCCTTCGCCTCGATCGACGTGGCCGTTGAGGCCATGAAACTTGGCGCCTACGACTTTTTGACCAAGCCGATCGACCCGGATCAGGTCCAGGTCCTTGTTGAGCGCGCCCTGGCCGACCGCAGCCTGCTCGACGAGGTCAACGACGCCCGAGACCGGCTCCGCCAGCGGTTCGGCTTTCACAACCTGCTCGGCACCAGCCCCGGCATGCGAGACGTGTTCGAGCGGGTCGAGCGCGTCGCCTCGGCCCACTGCAACGTCCTGATCACCGGTGAAACCGGCACCGGCAAGGAGCTGGTCGCCCAGGCCCTTCACCTGGCCGACGCCACCCGATCCGGCCCGCTTGTCGCCGTCAATTGTGCGGCCTTGCCCGAGCCGTTGCTTGAAAGCGAGCTGTTCGGCCACGAAAAAGGGGCCTTCACCGGGGCCGACCGCCGCAAGCAGGGTCGGTTCGAGCTGGCCGAGGGGGGCACCCTCTTCCTCGACGAGATCGGCGAGCTTCCCCTCGGCGTGCAGGCGAAGCTGCTCCGCGTCTTGCAGGACGGCACCTTCGAACGGGTCGGAGGCACCGAGACGTTGCAGGTCAACACCCGCATTCTCGCCGCAACCAATGTCGATCTCCGTCGCGCCGTGGCTGAGGGAACCTTCCGCGAAGACCTGTTCTTCCGGCTCAACGTCGTCACCGTCAACCTGCCGCCGCTTCGCGATCGGGTGGAAGACCTCCCGCTGCTGGTCGACCATTTTCTCGAACTTTTCCGCGAACGCGGCTACCCGGAGAAGACCTTCGCCCGCGAGACCCTCAGCCGGATGGCCCGCTACGACTGGCCGGGCAATGTTCGCGAGCTGGAGCACCTGGTCGAGCAACTGGCGATCACCGCTCCGGGAGAGGTCGTCCGTGTCGAGCACCTGCCCCCTTATCTCGCCGAAGGCCCCGACGAGGGCGCACTCGACCTGAGTTTTGACGTCCGCCGGCCGTTGCACGAGATTACCCGAGAGCTGACCGAGCGGATCGAGCGATCTTACCTTTGCGGCGTCCTCGAACGCTACCGAGGCCGCATCGACCGCTCGGCCGCCCACAGCGGGCTCTCTCGCCGGAGCATCAGTGAGAAGCTCCGGATTCACGCCATCGACAAGGCCGACTTCAAGCCCCGCTCCTCCCCCTCGGCATCGGCACGCCGAAGCGTCGCGGTCGGGGACTAATCGCGGTTCTCGCTGACCTTCTTGCGCGTTAGGAAACGGGGACTGGCTCCAAGTCTTCGAGGCGCCTGTCCCCATTTCCGGTGGAGAGCCCGCTTCCCGCAATTCCGCGATCGATCACTCCTCCGGAATCGGCTGCGAGCGATCGTTGCCGACCACCACATCGGTGTCCGAATACTGCCCGACCCACTCGCCCCAGGTTAGGCGTTCCAGGGCTTTGTGCGCCGGCAGCGTGGTGCCGACGTACTCGCCGTTGACACAGGAGAGGGCCGAGCCGTCGGGCTCTTCCAGCCAAAGGCTCTTGGTTTTCCGGTCGTAGAACAATGGGACCTTCTCGTCGGTCGCGTAGCCGGTGGTGCCGAGCGTCACCGTGGTGCCCTCGATGTCGCGACGGTAGAGACGCACCGTGTCCGGACCCCGCGCATAGACGATCGCGATGGGTGTTTCACCATCGAAATCGTTGACCACCTCGACCTTCGTCAAGACTCCCAGCGGATAGGCACGCGGGCCGGATTCGAGCACCACGCCCACCACCTCGTTCCGATCGCCGATGTTCTGGGCAATCTCCCCATCGGGGGCCTGGACAATCGGGTAATCAACCCCCGGAATCGAGTCGCGGCCGAAGCCGCCCTGGAGCACCAGTGGGTCGAACTGCGCCTCAGTCACGTCATAGAAGTCCGGGGTCTCGCCATCGCCGATCGAGGCCCAGAGCAGTTTCTTCCCGTCCTCCTCAAAGTGAAATTGGGGTGGGCGCGAGTTGTATTCCTTCCGGTAGTTCAGACCGAGATACCCGACCGGCGCCGAAAGGTCGCGATCTTCGACCGCAAGCTGATATTCCTTCACCTGTTCATACAGGTCGGCACCAACCAGCTTCCAGAAGAGGAATCCCCCCAGACCGAGAACGATCAGCGCGATCAAAACCCGGCTCAGCCAGGACGAGGAACGGGGAGGCTTCGGCGTCTTCGGCGGCTCGGCCGGAGGAGTCGGAGGGGTCGGATCGACAGGTTGCTGGCTCATCAAAATTCGCCTTCGGAACGGGGATCGAAGGAATCGGATCAGTCCTGAAAGGGACGACTCGTCATGGTCGGGCCGTCTTGATGGATCGTCAAGAACTCATTCACGTCAAGATTGTCGAAACGGTCTTCCGAGCCGTCGGGCCATCGTACGAGCATCGCGTCGATGGTCGAGGCATCGCCAAGCCCGAAGTGCAGCCGAACGTCCGACGCGGACAGGATACTCCCTCCGCGTCGGACCGTGTTCACGAAGGTCCGCCCCCCGGCCTCCAGTTCGACCCGAGCCCCGATCGCTTCCCGGTTCGGCCCTCGGCCGACCAGGCGGATCGTCACGGCCGACCCTTCGGGCATGCCTTCGTTGAGCAACATGCGCAAGGGACCGTCGATCGTTGAGATCACCAGATCGAGATCGCCGTCATTGTCCAGATCTCCCACGGCGACCGCGCGGCCCGATCGGATCGACGCCAGGTCGGGGCCCCAAACGGCCGTGACCTCCTCCATCGATCGCCCCTCGCGATTCTGAAGGAAGATCACCGGCTGGTCGTAAGCCGCATCAGGCACGTTGGGATAGACATGGCCATTGGCCTGAAACAGGTCGGGCCAGCCGTCGGCGTCGAAGTCGGCCAGAACCAGGCCCCAGCCGACAAAACCGCCGGTCAGCCCCCAGAGCGAGTAATTCCCGGAAAGATCTTCATACATTTGATTGCTGAGATTGGCGTACACCCGGCTCCCTTCCTGACGGAAATTGCTTACGGCCAGGTCGAGCCGGGTATCGCCGTTCAGGTCAGCCACATCCACGGCCATGCTCCCCTCGGCAATTCCATAGTTGTTGTATGCGACTCCGGCCGCAACGCCGATCTCTTCGAACCGGCCCCCACCCAGGCCCCGGAACAGTTCGTTGGCGTGGGTGTCGTTGGTCACATAAAGATCGAGATGACCGTCTCCGTCCAGATCGGTCAGCAGCGCCGACATCCCCTTGTTCGGCGTTCGCAAGAGCCCGGACTGCTCGGTCCAGTCCTCGAAGGTGCCGTCCCCACGGTTTCGCCAGAGGCGGTCGGTCTGGCCCGGCAAGGTCGCCGGCCCCTGGAAGACGGGAAGGCCGGGCAGATAATCGTTCAAGGGAGGGGGGTTGAGCGGATCGACGTCCAGATAATTCGTCACGTAGAGGTCGGGCCAACCGTCCCCGTCCACATCGCCCCAGGTTGCCGAAACGCCCCAGTTTGGGTCGTCGATCCCGGCCGCTTCGGTCACGTCAGCGAAGGTGCCGTTCCCCTGGTTTCGCCAGAGGGTATCAGGACCGTGTTGCACCACCATCAGATCGGGAAAACCGTCGGCGTCATAATCGGCCACAGCCACGCCCTGAGCCCAACCGGTATGCCGCAGCCCCGACGCCTCGGTCGAGTCCGTCCATTGGCCGGGCCCCTCGTTGCGGAACAGCCAGGGACCGCCGGCCGACCGCACCGCTCCGTCTCGAATTTCGGAGCCTCCCGCAACGAACAGATCAAGATCGCCGTCATCGTCAAAATCGAACAGAGCCACGCCCATCCCGATCGAGTCGAGCACGCAGCGCTTGCTTGGATCGCCGGATCGCGTCACCACGTCGATCCCGAACTCGGGAGCACGATCTACGAACCAGGGGCCGATCTCGGGCTTCGGAGGCGGCACCCGAGCCGACCCGGATCCGTCCCGATCACCGACTGCGCCATCGGTCGCCCCTCGACAACCCGCCGCCGCTGTCAGCGCAGCCCCAAGCCCAAGCACCACAAGGCCACGGAGGAAGGCCCCTGACGGCCTTCCTCCCGGGAGAAAACCCATGTGCAATGACTCTCCCTTTGATTCTCAGGCGAGCGGCTTACATGGCGCCGCCGTATTCCTTGGTCGCCTCCTGCTCGGCTTCCTCGAAATCGATTTCATCAATTTCGACCGGCGGCGGCGGCTTCTCCCCACAACCGGGAAGGCTCAGGACTGCCATCAGGGAGAGACCGATCACGAAACCGAACGCGTTCCTTCGGAAAAGTTGCATCTGCTCGTAAACCTTTCAGGAGAATCTTGGCGAGTAAGCAGATCAAGGCCTGCTCCCCATCCCGAATTGGGAATGGGGAACAGGCCAAAACCGGATTCCATGCACACCGTGACAATGGCGTGCCCGTCAATGATCATCAGTACTGATCGGCGCTCACAACTTCGCCACCGACTCGGGTGGAAAGCGCCATCCAGGTCGGCCAGGCGACCGATTCCTTGAAGAACTTCACACTGCCATCGGCCATCACCGCGTTGGCACCGCCCGGGTGATACGACGAGGCAGGCTTCATGATGAACCACCAGTCCGACGGACGGCAGCAGGTCTGGTTCGGGGTCCGGATCGCATTGAACCAGTTGCGCCAGATCGAACCTTCGACCCAGGCATACCCCTTGTACCGCCACGAACCGCCCCAGGGGATCTCACCGGAATTCCAGTCAATCTGATTGCAAGCCGCCACGGCCTCCTGAGGCGTCGACGTATTGGTCAGACCCACTGCCTGGAAGCAGTCGGAGACCTTCGTCCGGGCCGCCCCGACGACCAGGGGACCATTGGCCACCTCGGCGCAGAGCAAGGTGTTGCTGGAGCCGTCCTTGATCGACGCGAAGTTGACCAGGCTCAAGGCGTTGTTCGGCAAGCCGCCGATGGTCGTCTCGGGGCTGTTGCTGCGGCCGTACGATCGGCCGAACAAACCGTCCCACTGCTGCGTACGCGGGTACCACGTGCCCGAGTTCCAGGCGTAATTCGAAGCCCAGAACCGGAACGAATCGCTCGCGTACTCGGTGTAAATTTCCGAGGGGCACAGGTACGCGCTGATCCGGGTCCGGCCCACGGTGATGGTCGCCGGTTGAGTCCAGATCCAGCGCTGGCCCAGGTTGAAGTTGAACGAGTCATACACCTGGGTCTGTTCCAGGAACGGCAGCAAGCCGACCTGCGGCGACAGACCACCAGGCATCTCGCCCATGGGGAACGCTCCCCAGGTGTCGTGATAGTTGTGCACGGCCAACCCAATCTGCTTCAGGTTATTCGTGCACTGGGCCCGGCGAGCCGCTTCACGAGCGCTTTGGACCGCCGGCAACAGCAAGGCGATCAAGACACCGATGATGGCGATGACCACCAACAACTCGATCAACGTGAAGCCGCGGCGTTCTCGATGATTCAAGGTCACTCTCCTGTCAGAGGGGACTCCGAAACAACAGCGTGGCACACACATGAGCACGCCGACATTCCTGCCAGCACCCATGCGCGAACAACCACCACACTGACGGAAACGAGCAGGGAGAGGAAACGACAGCCCGTCACAGATCAATCGAAACCAGGAGAAATGATTCCGATCGGAACAACCAAATCCGGGAGAGGTTTTGACCACATCATGGTCATTCCTTGCCAGATCGGAACCGGAGTGGTTCCCAGAAGCGCCTCAAACAATAGCTTCACCCCGCCAAGAACGCAAAAGAATTTTCGAGGGATCGTATTTCTTAAACCAGATCACCCGCACAGCCAGCCTTGGATGGTTCCGGTTCCCTCGACTGGGAAAGCTCCCCAGCCCGCCGCCCCATTCGAGGGAGACCGGTTCTTAAACCAGACTCCCCAGAACACGGATCGCCATCAATTCCTACTGTTTGCCAAAGATTCCCAAACAGCACAATCAACGCAAACAACAACTCAAAACAACACACGCTGGCAGTTTGATGTCAGGGAGCTTCGCGACCCAGTTGCTCCCGCTGCCAGACCCGACGACGATACGTCGAGAGTGCCGGATCGTCCGATTCCGGCGTCTCAATCAAGGGATGAGCCGGCAGGGATCGCAACACCTGATCGAACAGATCGAGCAGGCGATCCCCCGTGAGCAACAGATCGTTGCGTTGTCGGATCGGCGCCAGGAACTCGACCCGAGGATGCTCGTCCGTATTCAGCCGAGCCCCTCTGGCAGGCGACGGCCAGTCACCCGCATAGAGCCGGGCCAGGGTCTCGGTCGAGTCGAGATACCGTTCGGGATCGTCCCGCGTCTCGGTCAGCAAGGGCAACCTGGCTTCGACCCGATCCGGTTCGATCGTCACCGGCTCCTCGGAACCGATCAACGCCATCATCGGTGTTTCCGACGACAGTTGCCCCCACCAGAGTGACGTGCTCGGAAACACCGAGGCGAAGCTGTCGGCAATCATCGTCAGTTCGTTCGCCCCAAGCTGGTAGAGCGGCAACCAGAGGCAGAACAGGCCCCCCGGATTCAGCCGGGATCGAGCGAGTTGAAATTGTTCCACCGTGTACAGATACCCTGCGCGGCTTTCCCACGGAACAAACAGATCGGAGATGATCGCGTCGTAGGACCGGCCCGAGGCCATCAGGTCGTGCCTTGCGTCGTCGATCCGAATCGTCACCTTCGGGTGATCCACCACCCCGAGATTCTCGGGCTCGAAGAACCGGGCCGCCTCGACCACCTCCGGAATCAGCTCGACGATCTCGATCCGATTGACCTCCGGGTGCATCGTCGCCGCTGCCGAGGTCAGGCCAGTCCCCAGCCCGAGAAACAACACTTCGCGCGGGTCGGGATGTAGCAAGAGCGGCAGGTGTCCCTGACGCAGTTCTCTGACCGTCGATCGGCCGGTCGAACCCAGCCCATAGTGCAGGTTCTGCCGCAAAATCCGACTCTCGGGAGCCGCCTGAACCACCTCGATCAGCCCGTACGGACCTTCCCAACCGGCCAGAATCGTGATGTTCGGATCAGGAGGCAAGGTCCGGACCCGCCCCGGAACCGCGATCGCAGAATTCGCCAGGCCCGCAAGCACCAGGGTGACCCCAACCGCCTCAAGACTTCGCCCCGATCGAACCATCAGCATGATCGAGATCACGGCGAAAATCAGGGAAACACCTGCAATCGACCACCACAGCCCCAGCTTCGGCAAGAAGACAAAACTTGCCAGCAGCGCCCCGATCGCCGCGGCCATCGCATTGCCGGCCGTCAGTCGCCCCACCACCACGCCCCCTCCCGGGCTCGACACGCCGGCCGCCTTCCAGATGCTCGGCAAGATCGCCCCCAGCACGCTCACCGGCGGCAAGACCACCAGCGCCACCAACCCGAACACCCCTACCAGATACGCGGCAAACGTCTCTCCAAAGGTGAAATATTCCAGACCCGTCAATCTAATAAACACCGGCACCGAGAGCGAGATGGCCACCGCCCCCATTCCGGCGGCGATTCCAATCAACCGCTCGACCGACATCCGATGATGCAACCGCGACACAGCCGCCGAGCCGATCGCCAGTCCCGCCAGAAACACCGTCAACACCGCGCCAAACGTATATGTGCTATTATGAAAGACCAAGGAAAACATCCGGGTATACAACACCTGTAATGCCAGCGTCCCAAACCCCGAAAGGACCGCAAGAACCAGCCAGAACCCGCCCGATCGCTCCTGAGCCGCCGGAGATTCCGCCGGATTCCATTCCGGGGCGGCCATACGCCCTCTGACCGCGAGGACACACGCAGCCACCCCGCATCCTCCCGAGAGCGCCGCCGCAAGCCACGCACTGCCCCGAACCCCGACCACAAGCATCAAGACTGCGGTCGTCAACACCACCCCAACCAGAGCCCCGGTCGTGTTCATCGCATAGGCCAGGGCCACCCGACCCGTCGCCAGGTGCCGATCCGGCGAAAGATGCTCGGCCATGAATGGCAAGCTTGCCCCCAGGCCGATCGTCGCCGGGAGCATCAGGGCGAATGCCAACAGAAACCGATTGAACACTTGCACGCCTGGCTCAGGATGCGACAGCCAGGCCGCCCACGACGATCCCTCGACCGCATCCAGCAGCACCGGCACCAGTGGCGCCCATCCCGCCACCACCAGTTCCGCCACCCCGTAGCCGAGCAGCGGGATCACCCGCTTCACCCAACGCGCCGCCAGCACATACCCAATCGCCATCCCCACAAAATAACACGTCAGCACCACCGACGCCGAATGCACCGTGTGCCCGAACAAGAGCCCCATCTGCCGCGACCAGGACACCTCGTAGATCAGCCCCGCCATCCCCGAGAGAAAGAACAGCGTGAGGATCGTCATCTGTCTCACGACTGATTCACCCTGATTCGGTTCTGCAAGCGGCACAAAATACATCATCGCGTGCGATTTTCTCCAATCGTCCGAAACGATGTCCATTGCCAACGAATCGTCACTGCACAGTGCAAAAAAATCGGCCTCTTGGTCCGAGGACCGAGAGGCCGACGACGCAACTCAAGGCGACCTTGCGGTTGACTCAACAACTCGCCGCCCGTTGCCGGATTGCCAGGTGCCTCACCGTTCACACGGAGGCCGATTCCGATCCCTGCCGACGACGACGGGCCACGGCCACGCCCCCAACCACCAGAACTCCCATGCTCATCATGGCAATGCTGGCCGGTTCAGGAATGACCGTCGTGCGCGGGCCAATCTGCACGGTGAAGTTGAAGATCTCCGACTCCACCGAGTCGCCGTTCGCATTGGTCGCCGTCACCTTGAACGGAAGAATATACGTCCCCGCTTCGGAGAACGCCCAGTTGTAATGATTGTGAATCGTCGACGGAGCGGAATCCGGCGCCGTCGCACTGCTCGACGCGAACAGTTCACCGAAGGCCGAGAACAACGAGAACACCCCGGGCCCCTCGAACAGGTCGCGCTGGAACTCGAAGTTGATCGTGGGGAACTGCGGTCGCAGGCCATTTGCAAGACCGAGGAACACGACGTCCGGCGTGTTGTCGCTCGTGCCGGCCCCGAACAGGAAATCGAGTTCCGAAGGACTGAACGAGAAGGGCAGGACGTAGAATTCGTCTCCGGCATTCACGCCCAGAAAATCAAACCCGGATCCGGCAGAGGCACCATTCCGACGCACCGTCTGGTCCAGGCCGATGAAGATCTCGACGTTGTAGTCTTCGAGCGAATAATGCGTGTCCGTATCCTCGTCGTGGAAGCCAAGCTCAACTTCCCCGCCGTGGAATTCCGCCTCGAAGTCGATGTGCTGGTTGGTGAAGACCACCGTCGACGCGGATCCGGTCGTTCCCAGCACCAAACTCAAGGCAAGGGCCAGGCTCGCAAGACGAACAGAAGGATGAAGCAAGATCACGAGAACTCTCTCCGTGTGAAAACGTTTGAGTGAAAAACAGTTCAGCGTTCCTTGACATGACACGTCGGGCTCGTTGACTCTCGACGAATCGCGGAGCTGGGGCCGGCCGGTCACGCTCAGGACGTACAGCGATCATTGCCCGATGTGCGGACACTCGTCCCGCACCTCGAGCCAAACCAAACGGAGCGCCCGTCACGCTCCGTTTCGACAACCCTCGGTGTGCCGAAGGCCGCCGGATTGGCGTTTTTCGTCAACTCGTGGAACCGAAAATCAACGAATCAATGGCCGGTGAACCGATCACCAACCGCCAGGCTTGACGAAGTTCTTGACATTCGTGCTCTGCTCGGCCCGAAGTTTAAGTTCCTCCTCCTCGACCGACTCCACATGACCATCCAGGAACAGGAGATTCGATGCCCCGTTGTGCCGATCGGTGGCGACCTCCCGCTGGACCTCCCTCCAGTTGTTTCGGTAAGGAGGCCGGAACCAGGACGTTGAGTGCGTGTGATCACCCGACTCGGCTTCCGAGGCAGGAATGATGCTCTCAAACGCGAGAATCGTATGAGCCGGCCGGCTCACGTCGGAAAGGTTCCGGACCCGAGTCACGTCCAGTCCGGTCATCTGACTCTGGAAACTGTCGGCAAAGTATTCGTTCAAGGTGTAGCTGGTGCTGTTGCCGACCCAGTAGTCGGTAAGAACGCCGCTGTTGGTGTTCTCAATGTAAACGCTCTCCGCCGTCAACCGAGCGTCCGCCTCGGGGTCGTTCGGGCAAACGCGAATTTGATCGTTATTATCGAGGTACGGCCGAAGACTCTGAATCCAGGACACGGTGGCTCTCGTCGTATCGATCGGTGATCCACCGCTGTGCAGTTCGTGAGACAGGCTCGGGAATCGCCCATTGTTGGCCGTCGCAAAGGCCAGCCAGGCCGCACCTAGCTGGCGCATGTTGTTCTGGCACTGGGCCCGTCGGGCCGACTCACGCGACCAGGCCAGCGCAGGCAGCAGCAAACCGACAAGAATCCCGATGATCGCCATGACCACGAGCAGCTCAACAAGTGTGAACGCCCGGAGACGACTCGCGCGATGGAGAACACGCATGAGAAAACCTCGATAAAATAGGATCGCACGATCGACGCCCAGATGATGGGCACGCCGGCGACAAAGGAATGGCGAGTGCGATCTCCTCCGTCTCCATGTCGAGCCACGCGACGAGAGACGAGGAACTCGGGCCGGGCACGTCAGCGCCGGTTCTTCCGATCAGAACCGACCGCCGCGCAACCAGGCACGTGCCAGCGGTTCACACCATGCGCACGACCGAAACGACACACGCATGGGGCCGATGACACGGTCAGCTCAGAGGAGGTGCTCGGGTTCGAGCCCACGAGGCAGAGATGAGGAGGTCGGCCACGGGGGGACGACCGAAATGAGGGCACCAAACCGGCTCGACCAGCAGCGGTTGATCGGCCAGTGTGCCCTGATGACTCAGACTGAAGTCGCAAGACAGGCAGCCGGTCGTTGTTGTACAGGACGAATTCTCGTCCTGATCCCAGAAGAACTGATTGGCAGCTTCCGCAGGATGCTCGTCTCCACACGGATCGTCCGACGTTTCGCACCCGGCAATCGCCACCGGCCCTTCATGGGCGTGGAACCCGTGTGCCAGCACGACCACCAGGCCGTACAGCAACGCAATCCACGAGCGGTGTCGAGTCAGGCGATCAGTCATTGACGAGGATCAAGTCCAGCCGGTGTCGGTTCTCAAGGTGTGTGCTGGGAAGTTCCCAACACAATCAGCAGACCAGACCATCGTGTTCCGATCCAACACCCACTGTCAAGCGATTTTCCAACCGTGTTGCCCGGAAGCACGATCCCGGCTTTTCCGGGTCCTGGCCCAGGTTGTCGAGACCCCCGATCGTCTGCCGCGCCACGCCCCGCGCGCGAACGCACCCCGGACGACAGGCTCGCCGTCCGGGTCGTGCGATCGGGCTTACGAATGCCGAACTTCGGCTTAGGCCTCGGCCGGTGTCCCGGCGTCGGCGGGGGTGAAGGTGAAGCGCTCGCCTGCCTCGTCCCAGTCAATCTGAAGGGTTGACCCCTTGGCAATCGAGCCGTCGAGCAAGCCGGTGGCAATCGGGTTCGCCAGGCGGCTCTGGATCACCCGCTTCAAGGGCCGGGCGCCAAAGGTCGGGTCGAACCCTTCCTCCGCCAGTTGCCACTTCGCCTTGGGCGTGACCTTCAGGGACAGACCAGCTTCAGTCAACAAGTGCTCAAGCCTTTGAAGCTGGATGTCGACGATCTGCGTCAGCTCCGTCATGCCCAGCGGGTGGAAGATGACCGTCTCGTCGATCCGGTTGAGGAACTCAGGGAGGAACTCGCGCCGCAGCACCTCCCGAACCGCGGCCTTCATCTCGTCCTCGCGGTCGGCCCCGGCCAGTTCGGCAATTGCCTGGCTGCCGAGATTGCTGGTCATGATGATCACCGTGTTCCGGAAGTCGACCGTCCGGCCGTGGCCGTCGGTCAACCGTCCGTCGTCGAGTACCTGAAGCAAGACGTTGAACACGTCTCGATGCGCCTTTTCCACCTCATCGAGTAGGATCACCGAGTACGGCCGCCGTCGGATCGCTTCGGTCAACCGTCCCCCTTCCTCGTAACCGACATAGCCGGGAGGGGCACCGATCAGGCGGGCGACGTTGTGCCGTTCGCCGTATTCGCTCATATCAATCCGGACCATCGCCTGCTCACTGTCGAACAGGAACTCGGCCAGCGCCTTGGCCAGCTCGGTCTTGCCCACGCCGGTCGGACCGAGGAACAGGAACGAGCCGATCGGCCGGTTCGGGTCCTGCAACCCGGCCCGGGCACGTCGCACGGCCTCGGAGACAGCATGTACGGCCTGCTCCTGATTCACCAAACGCTGGTGGATATGATCTTCCAGCTTCAAAAGCTTTTCCCGCTCGGTCGCAAGCATCCGGCTCACCGGAATGCCGGTCCACTGGCTGACGACCTCGGCAATCTCCTCGGCGTCCACCTCATCCTTGAGCAGGCGGCGGCCCTCCTGGGCCTGGCCGTCGGCCTCGGCGTTCGCCTCGCTCTCGCCGATTCGGCGCTCCAGCTCCTTGCGCTCGGCGTCGAGCTGGGCCAATGCCCGATAGCGATCCTCGCCCGGAAGCTCGCCGCGTTGCTGCATTTGCCGGAGTTCGTCGTAGGCGCGGCCGAACTCGATCTGGATCTGCGCCAGCCGCTCCCGCATGCCGTGGATGTCTCCCAGCCCCGACTTCTCCAGCTCCCACTGACGGCGGAGGTCCTGGAGCTGCCGCTCGATGTCGGCAATCTGGTCCTCGATCTCGGCCAGGCGCTCCTGGGCGTGTTCTTCGTGTTCTCCCTGGAGCATCCGCTCGGCCAGTTGCAGTTGCAACAGCTTGCGCTGAAGCATGTCGATCTCGGTCGGCACCGACTGCTGCTCCATCGACAACCGGCTCGCCGCCTCGTCCACCAGGTCGATCGCCTTATCTGGCAAGAACCGATCGGTGATGTAGCGGTCCGATAGTTTTGCCGCTGCGACAAGTGCCGAATCCTTGATCTTGACCTTGTGGTGAACCTCGTAGCGCTCCTTCAAGCCTCGGAGGATCGAGATGGTGTCCTCGACCGACGGCTCTCCCACGAAGACCGGCTGGAATCGGCGTTCCAGGGCCGGGTCTTTTTCGATGTGCTGGCGGTACTCGTCGAGCGTCGTCGCCCCCACGCAACGCAGTTCGCCTCGGGCCAGTGCTGGCTTGAGCAGGTTCGCGGCATCCATCGCGCCATCGGCCTTGCCGGCCCCGACGACCAGATGCAGTTCGTCGATGAACAGGATGATCTTCCCTTCGGAGCTGGTCACTTCCTTGAGAACCGCCTTGAGTCGGTCCTCGAACTCGCCGCGGTACTTCGTCCCGGCGATCAACGCCCCCATGTCCAGAGCAATCAGCTTGCGGTCCTTCAGCGTTTCCGGCACGTCTCCCGAGACGATCCGCTGCGCCAGGCCTTCGATGATCGCCGTCTTGCCCACGCCCGGCTCACCGATCAAGACCGGATTATTCTTCGTTCGGCGGCTCAACACCTGCACTACCCGCCGGATCTCGGAATCACGTCCGATCACCGGGTCGATCTTCCCCTGCCGGGCCAGCTCGACGAGGTCTCGGCCGTAGCGTTCGAGCGCCTGGTACTTGTCTTCCGGGTTCGGGTCGGTCACGGCTTGCCCCCCTCGGACGTTCTGCAAGGCCTTGAGCAAGTCTTGCTCGGTCACGCCGAGGGCCGCCAGCACCTCCTGGGCTCGGCTCTTGATCTTGCAAAGGCCAATCAACAAATGCTCGACCGAAACATATTGATCTTTCATCCGGTCGGCTTCGGCCTGCGCGGCGTCGAAGACCTGGGCCAGCTCGGGGCTCAGGGTCTGATCGCCTCCCGAGACCTTCGGCAGGGCGTCGAGCCCCTGATCGACCGCTTTCTTGAGCTGCGCGGGACTGACCCCAAGGTGTTCCAGGATCGACTTGACCACAGGTTGATCCGGGCCGAGCAGGGCGGCCAGCAGGTGCATCGGCACGAGCCGCTGATGGCCGTGGTCGCGGGCAATCCCCTGCGATTGCTGCACCGCTTCCTGGCTCTTAAGGGTCAATTTCTCAAATCGCATCGCCATGATCGTCCTCCCTTCCCCCGCCTCCGGGCCGTCATCGGCCCCAGCGTCATATGGAATTTTCTCGAACCATCCGTTCGTTCATGACAGTACGACACAAACCCCCGAATCGTTCGCCCTCAATGATCTTTGAATCTGGGGATGACTCAGGCGTCAGGCCCCAGCAATCCGGCCGGCACCTCGCGTGGCCAGTCGAAGTGCAGGCAGCGTTCCAGCGCCTCGGCCCAGGCCCGATCAGGATCGGCCGACGGATACGGCACGTGCCAGCCGCCGCCGGGCATGCCCGTATCCTTGCGAACAACCAGGGCCGCCAGGTCCGGCAAGCCCGAGCGTCGGCAACGTTCGGACAGCGGGATGAGCAACTGCCGATGCAGGTGCCTCCGGTTCAACGGCGGCCCCGCCCGCCCGGCCAGCTCGGTATAAGTCACCGTCCTGCCCATCTGCACCGCCTCCCTCAGGATCGGCCAGGAGCGTCGGATCAAGGTGTCGAGGTCGGTCATACTCGAGGCTTGGCGATCAGCCTGCCGGGTTGCCGAGGATCACATTCACCGGGCGTTGTTTGTTTGGAAGCGGATCGTTCCAGAGCCATCCGACATCGAGCCAGAATCCCGGGACTGCCGAGGACTCCCACCGGCCCGAACTGAGGCGATGTGTCTCGTATTCCTGCCCGACCAACCGCTCAACGATCAGGACCTTGTTCCAATCGTCGACGAAGACGATCTCCGGGACTCTCGCGTCCTTATCGATGCCCGCCTTGCGCTTCAGGTCGTGCGACCGATTGCCCGGAGAGAGGATTTCCACCACAAGGACCGCCGCACCAAAGGCCAGGTTTCCGGGGGGCAGGGGTTCCTCTCCAACCGGAGTCACGAAGACATCGGGTTCGAGGTCTCGATTCGGGGCCACCCGGAAGACTGCCGGCCCCATCATGACCTCTCCCAGCTCCCGAGCCTCGCTGTAAGTCGACAGCAGGACATACCAGAAACCGACCAACTTTTGATGACGAGGCGACACGGGAGACGGCATGTAAACGATCCCGTCGATGAATTCGCAGTACCGATTCTCAGGAGCGAACCGGAAGAAGTCCTCCTCGGTCTGGCCCTCGATCATGACCATCGCATCGGCTGAGATCGACGAGCGGTCGTACCAAGATTCCGGGGGCGTGGGCTCCACCTCCGGATGCCTCCGGTGATCGACGTCCGATTCGGTTCGGGATGCCATCACCTTGTCCTCCCTCACGGTCACTCATGCTCGATCGCTCAAGTCCGCATCGATCAAGCGAGGCGTCTGACCGGACGTTGGCGCGAGCGTTGGGCCGGCCGCTCAGAAGAACGGCTCGTCCGGCCAGTCGAAGTCGCGGGCCGTTCGGTAGCGCTCGAACCAGAAGCGCACGTCTTCGGATTCAGCCTCGGAGCGCGTGACGTAGATCTCCCACCAGATGGCCGAGGGGCGAAGCAGCTCTCCCGAGTCGCTCCGCTTGGGCTTCTGGATGACCAGCGCCGCCAGGTCGGGCTTGTCGTGTTCGAGGCAGGCGGCCTGAATCGGCTTGAGCCGACGGGCAAACACGGTGCGGGGCGATTCCTTGATCGACAGTTCCTCGCCGCAGCGCCGGCAGAGGTCATCATAGGTGATCCAGCCGCCTCGCCTGCCGTTGCGAGCATCTTCGGCCAGCTCGCGGGCGATTTTCACCAGCAAGGGGTACACCGGCCGGGCATCGTCAAGAACCATCGCCATCCTCCCGGAAACGGGGCAACGAAGCCGGGCTCCAGGGGCATCGGGTGGAGCCGGGCAGGGGGGTGGGTGCGGTTGCAAGCCCTTGAGCCGGGCGGACTCGGCGACGCCCCGAGGGCCGCCGAATGGCTCCGGGGCCACCGCGTCCGTCGCCCGGAAATCTCCAGGCGATCGGAACGGCGACCCCGCCAGGGTCATGGTTACGCGTGTCGATCCGTTACTTCTTCTCTTCGAACTCGACGTCGATGACGTCTTCGCCGTGGCCGCCCGTCTGGGCGCCATCGCCGCCAGGGGCATGGCCGGCGTCGGGACCGGCCGCGCCAGCTCCGGCCTCGGCTCCCGGGCCTCCCGCAGAGGCGTACAGGTGCTCGGACATCGCCCGGCTGGCCTGCATCAGGTTGTCGATGGCCGACCGAATGGCGGCCACATCGTCAGAGCCTTTCACTTCGTTGACCTTCGCAATGGCCGCCTGCACGGCCGACACATCGGCCTCAGAGAGCTTCTCCTTGCTGTCGGCAATCAGCTTCTCCATGCGGTAAACGTGCTGCTCGGCCTCGTTGCGGGCCTCGGCCAGCTCGCGACGGCGCTTGTCGTCGGCGGCGTGGCTCTCGGCGTCGCGGCGCATCTTCTCGATCTCGTCCTGGCTCAGGCCGCCGGAGGACTGGATCGTGATCTTCTGCTCCTTGCTCGTCCCCTTGTCTCGGGCCGAGACGTTGAGGATGCCGTTGGCGTCGATGTTGAACGTCACCTCGATCTGAGGCACGCCCATCGGCGCCGGCGGAATGCCGTCGAGGTTGAACTCGCCGAGCAACCGGTTGTCGCCGGCCATCGGCCGCTCGCCCTGGTAAACCTTGATCGTCACGGCCGACTGGTTGTCATCGGCGGTGGTGAAAGTCTCTTTCTTCTCGGTCGGAATCGTCGTGTTGCGGGGGACCAGGACGGTCATCACGCCCCCCTTCGTTTCCAGGCCGAGCGACAGCGGTGTCACGTCCAGAAGCAACAGATCCTTGACGTCTCCGGTCAGCACCGCCCCCTGGATGGCCGCGCCAATGGCCACGACCTCGTCGGGGTTCACCCCCTTGTGCGGTTCCTTCCCGAAGATGTCCTTGACGATCTGCTGAATGCGGGGCATCCGGGTCGAGCCGCCGACGAGCACCACCTCGTCAATGTCGCTGGCCTTCAACCCGGCGTCTTGCATGGCCTTGTTAACCGGCCCCTTGCACCGCTCGAACAGGCTGTCGGTCAGCTTCTCGAACTCGGCCCGACTGATGCTCATCGTCAGGTGCTTCGGCCCGGTCTGGTCGGCCGTGATGAACGGCAGGTTGATGTCGGCCTGGGCCTGGAAGCTGAGGTCTTTCTTCGCCTTCTCAGCCGCTTCCTTCAGGCGCTGCAGGGCCATCTGGTCCTTGCGCAGGTCGATCCCTTGCTCGCGCTGGAACTGGTCGGCAATGTGGTGAATGAGCGCCTCGTCCCAGTCGTCGCCGCCGAGGTGCGTGTCGCCGTTGGTCGAGAGAACCTCAAAGACGCCGTCGCCGACGTCCAGGATCGAGATATCGAACGTGCCGCCGCCGAGGTCGAAGACGGCGATCTTCTCGTTCTTCTTCTTGTCCAGGCCATAGGCCAGTGCCGCGGCCGTCGGCTCGTTGATGATCCGGGCCACTTCGAGGCCGGCAATCTGCCCGGCGTCCTTGGTCGCCTGCCGCTGGCTATCGTTGAAGTAGGCCGGCACGGTGATCACGGCCTTGCGGACCTTGTGCCCCAGGTAGCTCTCGGCCGCTTCCTTCAGCTTGCGCAGGATCAAGGCCGAGATTTCCGGAGGAGTCTGGTCCTTGCCGCCCGACTGCACCCGGACGTAATCGCTCTCGCCCCCGGTAATCTCGTAGGGGACCATGCGCTCCTCACCCTTGACCTCGCTGTGGCGACGGCCCATGAAGCGCTTGATCGAGTAAATCGTCCCCTTCGGATTGGTGATCGCCTGACGCTTGGCCGGCTCGCCGACGAGCGTTTCCCCCTTGGTGGTAAACGCAACGACCGACGGCGTGATCCGGCTGCCTTCCTGGTTGGCGATCACCGTCACGTCGCCACCTTCCATCACGGCGACGACGCTGTTCGTCGTGCCCAGGTCGATCCCGATAATCTTTTCACCTTCTGCCACGTCGCTGCTCCTTTCCCGAAGTGATCCGCCCCAGGCTCCAGACGGACCTCAGGGTCCGCCCGCTCCCCCGACCTTCCGACCCGGATCACTTCCCGGGTTCTCGGGCGGGCAATAGACTCTTGGTCCCCAACGCAAGCGGTGTACCATTGCTTCGAGCATCTCGACGGTGGAGCAACGCAAGCTCCTGTGATCAAAGAGATTCCGACGAGGACTCCCGCACCGAAACGCACCACGATCGCGTCCAGCAAATGCCGAAATGACAGGACCGATTCCCGGCCGCATCTCCGAGGCCTGCCAATTTGACAGCACCCCGGCGGCGACCCGAGTTCGACCCTCACCTTCCGGATTGTATTCGAAGACCGTCGGGGGCGAAAGCGGCCGGAGAGAATTCGCTTGACAACCCTTCGACCCCCCTGTAATCACTTGCAAACCACCCGAGTAAACTCCCCGCCTCACCGCCCCGTTCCCGGGGCCGACCGCTCGCCGACGAGACTCCCGATGCCGACGAAGCCCAAAGGCGAACCGTCCCCCGACGTCTCCTCTCGCCGGGGGAAAGGACGCGTCGATGCCCGACGCGCCCCGACCCTGGCCAGCCTGCGCGCCGAAATCGACCGGATCGACAAGGAACTCGTCCTCCTTCTGAACCGTCGCGCCGAAATCGCCACCCAGATCGGCCAGGTCAAGGAACGCGACGGACTCGAAGTCTGGTCCCCCGCCCGAGAGGAGGAGGTCATCACCCGGGCCCTCTCCCAGAGTAAGGGCCCCTTGCCCGAACAGACCGTCCGCCTCATCTTCCGCGAGCTGATGAGCGGCTCTCGCTCCATTCAGCGCAGCCTCCGCGTGGCCTGCCTCGGTCCCAAGTACAGCTACAGCCACCTCGCCTCGATCGCCAAGTTCGGCAACGCCGTCGAGCACGTCCCCGTCGGCTCGATCGCCGCGGTCTTCGAGGAAGTCAACCGCCGCCACGTCCAGTTCGGCCTGGTGCCCCTGGAGAACTCGACCGACGGCCGCATCTCCGACACCCTGGAGATGTTCACCCGCCACGCGGGGTTGAAAATCCGCGCCGAGGTCAAGCTGCGAATCCACCACTGCCTACTCGGCAAAACTCCCTGGGCCGACGTCCGACGCGTCTACTCAAAGGCCCAGGCCCTCTCTCAGTGCCGCCACTGGCTGAGCAAAAACCTGCCGCAGGCCAGTCTGGTTGAGGTCGTCTCGACCGCCCATGCCGCCGAGATCGCCCAGCGCGAGCAGTTCTCCGCCGCCATCGCCAGCCGAACCGCCGCCGACGCCTACGGGCTCGACGTCCTGGCCGAGAACATCGAAGACCAGGTCTACAACGTCACCCGATTCGCCGTCATCGCCGAACAGTCCGAGGCCCCCACCGGCCGCGACAAGTCCACCCTCTTGCTCCGCATTTCCAACCAGGCCGGCGCCCTCTCCAAGGTCCTCGCTGTCTTCGAAAAGGCCGGTCTGAACCTGACGATGATCGAGTCCTTTCCCCTCCCCTCCGAAAGCCTTCCCGGCCGCGACCCCTCTTACCTCTTCTTCCTCGACGTCGAAGGCCACGCCGACAAGCCCGAGGTCGCCAAGGTTCTCGACCTCGTCCGCAAGCGCTGCGAACGCCTCGAAGTCCTCGGCTCCTACCCCCGCGGCGATTGCGTCGAGAGCTGATCGCAAGAGCATTACCGCATCGGCTTCCGGTCTAGTCGTTACAATAAACGATGGCGACCTCTCCGCTCGTCTTTGGGAGCCTCGCGATCATGAAAAGCCCATTCCCCGGCATGGCCCCCTACCTCGAAGCCTTCTGGTCCGACATCCATCCCCGCCTGACAATCTACGCCAGCGACGCAATCCAGCGAGGTCTCCCGAGGGACTTGCGGGCCCGCATCGAAACACAGGTCTACATTGAGGACCTTACCAGAGGCAATCGCCGGATCAAGCCCGACGTCGTCGTCGTGGAACGGCCAAAGGCTCCTGAACGCACCCTCGCCGCTCCGTGAAGATGGAGGGGTCGCGATTGCAGAGCCAATCGTCGTCCACATGCCGGAGATCGAACAGAAACTGCGATTCATTCAGATCCTCGACATCGGGAACGGAGGCCGGGTCGTGACGTCGATCGAATTCCTGAGCCTTGCCAATAAGGTCTCGGGACGAGGACAAGAACTTCATCTTCGCAAGCAGGCGCAACTCATGGATGCAGGCGTAAACCTCGTGAAAATCGACCTGCTCCGCGATGGCGATCGCGTCATGATCCTCAGGCCTGAGCACATCCCACCCCACGCCCGCACGACCTACCAGATCGTCTGCTGGAGGGCCCACCACCGGAAATCCTTCGAGGTCTTCCGGGCCCCCCGCCGCCAGCCACTTCCAATAATCCCCATCCCCCTCCGCGAACACGATCCTGACGTCCCGCTCGACCTCCAGGCCCTCATCGATCAGGTCTACGAGAACGCTGAGTACGACGACATCGACTACCGCGCCGACCCCGTTCCCTCCCTCTCCGGCGAAGACGCCTCCTGGGCCGACGGCCTGCTCCGCGGCCGAGGGCTCCGCTAGACAAGACCCGCCCAATCGACGATAGAACACAGAGCCAACGCGAGCCGACCGGCCAAGTAGCCCAGGGCATCGGTACCCGGCCGATCCAATCTGAGCTGATCCGAGCCGAGCCGCGATCGCTCCTCTCTCTCTCGCCTTCGGGAAGGAACCCGCCTTATGGCCAATGTCCTGGAGTCGTCTCGCCCTTCCTCCACCACCCGCCCCTCGGCCGTTCACCCGCACAATGTCCCCGCCTCCCAGCCCCTCCGTTGGGATCACGACGCCGAGATCCAGGCAATCCGCACCCTTTGGAACCGTCAGAAACGTGAGGACACCATCTCCGGCGTCCTTGGCACCGACTTCGCCTACACCGCCGCCCACATCGAGCAGGACATCCCCCTCCGCCGCCGCCTCCGCGTCCTCGACCAGATCACCCCGCACCTGCACGGCCGGGTCTTCGAGTGGGGCTGCCAGCACGCGATCGACTCCTGCGTCTACCGCCTCCGCCTCGGCGACACCCTGGAGCTGCACGGCGCCGACCTTTACCCGCCCGGCCCCTTCCACGTCCTCCACCAGTTCAGCGGCTTGCAGTACCGGCAACTCGAACACCCCGTCTTCATGCCCTATCCCGACGGCTTCTTCGACGTGATCACCTCCAACGGCGTTCTCGAACACGTCGCCGATGACGCCACCTCCCTCCACGAGGTCGCCCGCATTCTCCGGCCCGGTGGCACCTTCGTCATCACCTGCCTGCCGCACCGCTTCAGCTACACCGAGGCCCTTCAGCGCACCCTGAAACACAACGCCCACGACCGCCTCTACACGATCGCATCCACCACCACCATCCTCCAGGCCGCCGGCTTCCATGTCGTCGATGCCGGTTTCGCCTTCGTCCTGCCGACGATGCTCTACGGCTTCCCCCGCTGGCTCCAGACCGCCTTCAACCGCCTCGACCGACCCCTCTACCGACTCAACGCCCTTCTCGAACAGGTTTGGCCCCTGAAGCTCCTCGCCAGCAACCTCTGGCTCGTCGCCCGCAAGCCGCCCCTCGCCTAACGCGTTTCTCCCTTGCGACTGGCGCGTCAGGAAATGGGGACTGGCTCCGAGTCTTCGAGGTGCCTGTCCCCCATTTCCGGCAGAGGCGATATGACCAATCGAAAACCACAGGTGACCTCGGTGGATCGCCAATCTAGGTCGCAAAGCGAAGCGAGGTTATCCCACCGCCTTCGGGAAACTCGCGCAGCTGCGCCGCCTTCGTCGGCGAGCCACCGGGGACAAATGCGACCGCATTGGCGCGTCCGAACGGATCATAATCCTTGGAGCTACCGCGCGAATTCTACCGACCCTGAAGGCCGACATGACTGTAGCGATCGTTCATGGAGGGTGATGGATCATGATAAATCATGCAATCCTGAGGAGGATGGGCCTCCGCATCGCGGTGATGTTCGCCGCGAGTTCGGTGCTGACAGGCTGCATGTCCGATCAATTGCGGTATACCAGTTCGCGCCTGCCATCCTCGCTTCCCGACATCACCCAGAACCAGATCCTGACGAACCTCGCCCGGACCGCTGCCGATCCCTCGGCCATCCCGTTCTTCGCCCTGATCTCGGACGGCGTGGCCAACGTCCGGGATTCCGGCGCCGTCGATGCTTCGTTCCAGGTTAGGGTCAAGGAATTCACACGAAACACCCTCGGCACCGGAGCGAGCCGGGAGGTCACCGGGAACTGGTCGCTCAAACCGACCACCAATCCTGATCGCCTCCTGGCCATGCGCGGGGCGTATCGTCTCGCCCTCGGGCTACCGATCCACCCCGATGAAGAGGGCGAAATCATCCGCTTCCTGGGACACACCGGGCTCAACCAGATCCCGGCGGGATTCGTCAGAAGCGGCGGCAAGCGAGACGTGCCCCGGAAGAATGAGACCCTCTACGTGGGCTACTCAAACGGGGCGTACATCTGGGTGACGCCGGACCAGGCAGAGGCGTTCGCCCGGTTTACCCTGGTAATCCAGCGGCTCTACCTCAACGAGCTGGGCAGCGCGGGCGTGAACGAGATCGCTCCAATCGCTCCAAGGCCGCCGGGCGTCACGCCCGGCCAAACCCCGTCGCGCGATTTCCCCCCCAGCGGCTTCAATCAGGGCCTGTTCTTCGTGCCCCGCTGATCCGCTGTGCTGGTCGAGGCCGCGATCAGAGGCACGGGGGGACGGCGCATCCAGCCGTGTCTCATTGCGTTGAAGACCACCCGCGGACGGTGCTCAATGCCGATCCCTAAAATTCTTCCCTCCTCATGATTTCGTGTGACCAAAACCAACCGATTCCCCGATCATTTCGTCGGCCGATCTCCCTGTATCGCTCCGCCACCCGCCCGCTGCACCCTTTCGAACGCCCACCATGACTGCCCAGACCCAAACATACATGCTCCCACGAATGCCTTTTCCTCGCTCGAATCACCCTCTCCATCCGGCGTCGTTCGAGCCCCTACATCCCCCGTCCAATTCTCGAAACGAACCGAACCTCCTCGCTGTAACTCCTTTTCTCAATAGCCTATCCATCCGAAGCCTTTCCACATCCCCGGCGCACCGGACGGCGCACCAGCCCGCGCACGACCAGCGCAACAGCCCGCCTCGTCCCGTCCTCATCCCTCCACCGCCCCTCCCCACCGTTCCCTCCCATTCAAGTTCCATCCGTGTTCCATCCGAAGCTCCAACCTTTCCTCCTCGATTCCCGAAACGAACCGAGCCTCCTCGCCGCAACTCCTTCCCCCTCAACACCAAACCGCTCTCCCTCCTGTCTGCCAGCAAGCGCACCGAGAGGCGCACCGAGCCGCGCACCGCAACCCGTTGGGCGCACCCGGCCCCATCCACCATCTCAGCCCGACCATTCTCACGATCGGCTTTGCACTTCCGTTGCCGGAACCGGTCCGCTACACTGTGACGTTTCCACGCCCGAGTCGGGGAGGGTGCGCCACGCACCAAGGTCCATCGGCTCAACCGACCGTGCCGTCGCCACCACGAGTCCGCATCGATCGAGCCGGAGATCCGAGGCCGATGATCATTGTCTTGAAGCCGCAACCCACCCCCGACCAGATTCAGCACGTCCTGGAGCGGATCGAAGAACTCGGATTTCAGCCCCATCTGAGCCAGGGGGTCTCTCGAACGATCATCGGCGTCATCGGTGACGAGCGGAAGCTCGAAGCCACCCCCTTGCAGGCGATCGACGGCGTGGAACAGGTCATCCCCGTCCTCAAGCCGTTCAAACTCGCCAGCCGCGAGTTCCGCCCCGAGCCAACGGTCATCGAGGTCAAGGGGGTCCGCATCGGCGGCGGCCATCTGGGAATCATCGCCGGCCCGTGTGCCATCGAGTGTGAGGAATCGCTGTTTGGCATTGCCGAGGCTGTCCGCAACGCCGGAGCCAACATCCTCCGCGGCGGCGCCTTCAAGCCCCGCACCAGCCCCTACAGCTTCCAGGGGATGGGCGAAGACGGCCTGAAGCTCCTCAAGGCTGCCGGCGAGCGCTTCAGCATGCCCACCATCACCGAGGTCATGGACCCCCGCCAGCTCGACCTCGTCTGCGAATACGCCGACATGCTTCAGATCGGCGCCCGCAACATGCAGAACTTCGACCTGCTCAAGGAGGTCGGCCGCACCGACAAGCCGGTCATGCTCAAGCGAGGCATGAGCGCCACCGTCAAGGACCTGCTCATGTCGGCCGAGTACATCATGTCGCAAGGGAACCACAAGGTCATCCTCTGCGAGCGCGGCGTCCGCAGCTTCGAAGACTCAACCCGCAACATGATGGACCTCTCGGCCATCCCCAACGCCCAGGGGCAGAGCCACCTGCCAATCATCGCCGACCCGAGCCACGCCACCGGCCGGCCCGACCTCATCCCGGCGATGGCCCGCGCCTCGGTCGCCGCCGGAGCAGACGGCGTCCACATCGAGGTCCACACCTGCCCCGAGAAGGCTCTCTCCGACGGCCCTCAGGCCCTCTTGCCCGACCAGTTCGCCGCCCTCGTCGACGACCTCCGACGCCTGGCCGACGTCCTCGGCCGCACCGTCGACTCGTGCGAGAGCCTGACCGTCTGATCTGATGAGCCGTCCGGGTCGCTGGGGTCGTCTCGACCCCTGACTCCTCACGCCCAGGACGCTGCCGCTGGGGTCAAGATGACCTCAGCCACCTCGAACCAATTCGTCCGTAACGTCTCTCAACAACACCCCTTAACGCCCGGGACCCCGCCTGATGCGACCCTTGTTCATCGCCGGCAACTGGAAGATGAACCCCTCGACCGAGGCCGACGCCGTCGCCCTGGCTGAAGCCGTCAAGGAAGGCGTTGGCCAGGACCACGCCGTCCGAGTCGCCGTCTGCCCTCCCTCGGTCTTCCTGCACCGGATCGACGCCGCCCTGGCCAACTCCCCCATCGGCCTCGGCGGGCAGAACATGCACCCCGAACCCTCCGGGGCCTATACCGGCGAGCTCTCCGGCGCGATGCTCAACGACGTTGGTTGCACCCACGTCATCCTCGGCCACAGCGAGCGACGGCACGGCCTCGGCGAGACCGACGCCTTCATCAACCAGAAGCTCCACGCCGCCCTGAAGGTCGGCCTCATCCCGATCGTCTGCATCGGCGAGACTCTCGACGAACGCGAAGCCGACCGCACCGAAGCCGTTGTGGCCGAGCAGCTTGACGGCTCGCTCGCCGGCCTGGAGCCCGAGCAAATGGCCGGCGTCGTCCTGGCCTATGAGCCCGTCTGGGCCATCGGCACCGGCAAGACCGCCAGCCCCGAGCAGGCCCAGGACGTCCACGCCTTCATCCGGGCCCGCCTGGCCGATCGCTTCGGCGAAGCGATCGCCGCCCGGGTCGTCATCCAATACGGGGGGAGCGTCAAGCCCGACAACGCCGCCGACCTGCTCGCCCGATCCGACATCGACGGCGCCCTGGTCGGTGGGGCCAGCCTCAAGGCCGCCGACTTCCTCGGCATCATCGAGGCCGCCCGCACCGTCACCCAGGCCGGCAAGGCCTGATCGAACCGAACCATTCCCTCAATCGCCGGGCTCGCCCCGGCCCGGCCCGACCGTTCTGCTGATTGCTCGTCGCCGATCGTCCCGATCGATCCCTTAGCGAGGTCCCCGACTGTGGAAATCCTGCCTTATGTGATCAGCAGCCTGATCGCGCTGGTCGTCTGCACCTTCCTCGGCTACCTGCTGCCGCCCGTGCTGACCTACATCCTCATCGGCCTCGTCTCGATCCTCATGATCGGCCTGGTCCTCATCCAGCGTGGTCGAGGGGGCGGGCTGGCCGGGGCCTTCGGTGGCGTCGGCGGATCGAGCGCCTTCGGCACCCGGGCGGGCGATGTCTTCACCCGAATCACCATCGTCACCGCCTCGGTCTGGATCGCCCTGAACATGGGCCTGGTCGTCAACGCCAACGTCTCCCGGACCGCCCAGCAGCGCCCCGGGAGCGAGTTCCTCCCCAAGGGAGCCGAAACCGCCACCGACAGCCTGTCAGTCCCGGATTTCGACGCGGATGCCGACTCGGACCTTGATTCCGACCCGCTCGGCCTCGACCTCGGTACGTCGGACCTGCCCCCGACTCCCGGCTCCGGTGCCAGCGATCCGTCTCCGGCTCCCGCTCCCGCTCCTGAGTCGAACTGACGTGACAGACGTCGCGATCCCCGCTGCACCTTCGGCCCGTCGGTTCCTCGGCAACGGACGGGCCTTGGTTGGATCCCGGCTCGTGGCTTCGGCAATGCGTTCCGGTTTCGTCCTGGTTGGTTTCGTCTGGTTCCTCTTGATCCTGGAGGGCTCGCCGTGCTCCTGAGCATGACCGGATTCGGCGAAGCCCGTCGGCAAGACGAGGCCCGGACCATCAGTGTCGAGGTCCGCAGCGTCAACGGGCGGCACCTGAAGCTCTCGACCCGGATCAGCGAGCCCTTCTCGGCCCTGGAGCCGGACATCGAGCGGCTCGTCCGCCACCGCCTGAAACGCGGGACGGTCCAGCTCAACCTCCGGGTCGAGTCGCTCCGCCGCCCCGAGGACTACCGCCTGAACCTCGCCGCCCTGGAAGGCTATCGCGCCCAGTTGCTCGCCTTCCTCGGAGGCGGCCCGACGCCCCCCGACTTCTTCTCGGCCCTGCTTGCGCTGCCTGGCGTCGTCGATTCGGCCCGTCCGGCGGCCCTCGACGACCCGAGGGAGCACTGGCCGACCCTCGAACCGATCGTCGCCGAGGCCCTTGATCAGCTCCACCGCAGCCGGCTCGACGAAGGCCAGTCGATGGAGCAGGAACTCCGCTCGCTGGCCCTCGACATCACCGGCCACCTTGACCGCATCGCCTCCCGAGTCCCCGAGGTCGTTTCCTCTTACCGAGACCGCCTGACCGATCGGGTCAACGCCTTGATCCAGGACCGCGGCCTGACGATCGAGCCCGAGCACCTGATCCGAGAGGTCGCCATCTTCGCCGAACGCTCCGACATCGCCGAGGAAATCACCCGGCTTCGTGCCCACCTCGACCAGTTCGATGCCGTCCTCTCCTCCGACGATGCCCCCGGCCGCAAGCTCGAATTCGTCGTCCAGGAAATGGGCCGCGAAACCAACACCATCGGCTCGAAGGCCAACGACGTCGAAATCAGCCGATCGGTCGTCGAGATCAAAGGCTCCCTCGAAAAGATCCGCGAACTGATCCAGAACGTCGAATGAGTCCGACCCCCTCCCTCGAAGGATTCCTCCTCGGCACCCGATTCACCCCCGACCACACGGCACCGTCGCTCGGTTCCAGACCCGACCCGCTTGCAATCCTCCGGATTCTTCTGGCTGCCCGCTGCCTACTGCCTACTGCCCTCATGACTTACGACTGGACCCACCTTCCTGGCCGCTTGCTCGTCGTCTCCGGACCCTCCGGATGCGGCAAGAGTACGATCCTGCGCAGGGTCCTGCAGCGGCCCGGCGTCGGGGCCCGTCTGTCGGTTTCCTCGACGAGCCGACCGCCCCGGCCCGGCGAGGTAGAGGGGAGCGACTACCACTTCGTCTCCCGAGGCGACTTCGAGGCCGCCCGAGACCGAGGGGAGTTCCTCGAATGGGCCGAAGTCCACGGCAACCTCTACGGCACGCCGATCAAGCCGGTCATCGCCTCGCTCGAAGCCGGCCACTGCGTCATCCTCGAAATCGACGTCCAGGGGGCCATGCAAGTCCTCCGCGCCGTGCCGTCGGCCGAGACGATCTTCATCACCGTCCCGAGCCTCGCCATCCTCGAAGCCCGCCTCCGGGGTCGTGGCACCGAACACGAGGCTGTCGTCCGCCGTCGGCTCGACAACGCCCGACGTGAACTCGAATCTCAACACCTGTACACCCATACCATCGTCAACGACGACCTCGACCGCGCGGTGGCCGATCTGGACACCTTGCTGGCCGAGTCGGGTTGCGGAGGAGACGCCCGCGATGCATGAGGAACTGAAGGAAGAAGAGATCGTCAACCGCGTCGGCGGTCGATTCAAGCTCTCCACCTTGATCCAGAAGCGCATGATCGCCCTGAACCAGGGGGCCCGCCCCCTGGTGGACATGCGCACCTCTGACAAGATGGCTATCGTGATCCAGGAGATCATGCAGGACAAGATTTTCCTGGACCTTGCCGGCAATGTCCGCATGCGGGATGAGGCCGAGGACATTGGCGGGCCGCTCGGCGAGACGGTCGACCTTACCCAGCCGGAAGACTGAGCGCCGATTGCCCCGGATCGGGCCGATGAGGAGCAAAGCTCGCCGCCCGGATCTGCCGATGATCGCCTAACGGATCGATCGGACCCGGGTTCGCACCAGGGGTCGCGAACAGGCCGACCCCGGAGGGTCGCGCCTGGCGGCCTTCGACGGTGGTTCCGGGCCTCGTCGGATGGCCCGGGGGGCGTTCATGCTCGATCGTCAGCGACTTTGGCGCAACGGACGGGGCCTCGCCCTGCTCGTGGGCGGCCTGTTCCTGGCATTGAGCCTGCTCGGGTACGACCCGGCCGACGCCCCCGGTGCGGCCGTCTATCCGCCCAACCGAGGGGATGCCCTGTCTAACCCCTGCGGACCGGTTGGCGCGGTGCTTGCTCATCTTCTGTACACCGGGTTCGGCTATGGAGCCCTCCTGGTGCTGCCAGCCTGGTTGATCGTGGCCGTCCGGGTCCTGATGTCCCGGCCGATCACCGACCCTCCCGCCCGTTTGCTCGGACTGGGCCTGCTGATCAGCGTGACCTCGGCCGCCTTGCAGCAGCTTCGCCCCGACCTGCCCGGCGCGGCTCCGGTCGGTTCGGGAGGCTACCTCGGTGTCCTGATTGGCGAGGGACTCCGCGGCCAGGTCGGGCCGATCGGTTTGTCCCTGGTGCTGACTTCGGCGGCAGTCGTGGGGCTGGCGCTCTGCCACGACCTGATCTTCCTCCTCCCCCGACGCCGGTCGGGCCTGCTTGGTGCGGCGGGAGAGCCGATGCCTGCTCATCCAGGGGCCTCGGTCCCGGCAGTCGCCCGGCCGAGAGGGGCCGACCTGCCCTCCCCGGTCTCCCCCTACGCGGGGGGACCGCCCGCCGGGGTCCCGGCCCCGACCCGGCCAACTCCGGCCGCCGCTGGGCCGCCACCAACGCCGGGGGTGCCCGCCGTGCGTCCGCCGTCGTCGCCGCAGCGGTCGGCCTCGGGCTATCAAGGGCCGCCGATGGATATGCTCGAGCCCTCCTCGGCCATCCCGGTGCAGGAGCGCGAGGCCTCCATCCAGGCCCGCGCGTTGATGCTGGAGAAGACCCTGCTGGAGCACGGCTGCCAGGTCCGCGTCGTTCAGATCGACACCGGCCCGGTGATTACCCAGTTCGAGATCGAGCTGGAGGCCGGCCTGCGCGTTTCGAAGATCGTCGGCCTGGCCAACGACCTGGCGATTGCCCTGGCCGTGCCGAGCGTCCGGATCGTCGCGCCGATCCCGGGCAAGACGACCGTCGGCATCGAGGTTCCCAACGAGCGGCGGTCGATGGTCCGGCTCCGCGAGGTGATTGAGGGGGTCGCGGCCGGCGACAGCCTGAAGCGGGCGTTCATCCCCCTGTTCCTGGGCAAGGACGTGAAGGGCTCTCCCCTGGCGTTCGACCTGGCCGAGATGCCCCACCTGCTCATCGCCGGCCGAACCGGCACGGGGAAGTCGGTCTGCCTGAACGCGATGATCACCTCGATCCTTATGACCCGTCGGCCCGACGAGTGCAAGCTCATCCTCATCGACCCGAAGATGGTCGAGCTCTCGCAATATAAGCAAGTTCCCCACCTGATGCACCCGGTCGTCACCGACATGAAGAAGGCCGAGTCCCTTCTCGCCTGGGCCTGCGAGAAGATGGACGAGCGGTACACGTACCTCGCGCGCGCCGGGGTGCGCAGCCTGCACTCGTACAACCAGCTCGGCCCCGACGAGATCTACGCCCGGCTCCAGCCCGAGGACGAGGAGGAAGCCCAGCGTATCCCGACCTTCATGCCGCACATCGTCATCGTGGTGGATGAAATGAGCGACATGATGATGACCGCGGCCAAGGAGGTCGAGGCCCACATCGTCCGCCTCGCCCAGAAGGCCCGAGCGGTGGGCATGCACCTGATCGTCGCCACCCAGAAGCCAACCGTGGACGTCATCACCGGCCTGATCAAGGGGAACCTGCCCGCTCGAATCGCCTTCCAGGTCTCCAGCCGGGGGGATAGCCGCGTCGTCCTCGACGAGATGGGGGCGGACAAGCTGCTGGGCAACGGCGACATGCTGTTCCTCATCCCCGGCACCTCGCACCTGGTCCGGGCGCAGGGGACGTATGTCTCGGACCTGGAAGTGGAACGCATCTGCAACTATTTGAGCCAGTATCCACAAGAGTTCAGCAAGGAGTTGATGCAGCTTCGCGTCGGCGGCGGGGTCGGCGGCAAGGACGGCGCGGCCTTGAAGGACCGCGACGAGCTGTACGAGACCGCCATCGAGGTGATCATCCGCGAGCAGCGCGGCAGTTGCTCCCTCTTGCAGCGAGCCCTCGGCATCGGCTACGGCCGCGCCGCCCGCCTCATCGACTTCATGGCCGAGGACGGCATCGTCGGCGAGTACAAATCCGGCTCCGCCCGCGAAGTCCTCTACTCCTGGGAGGAATGGGAAGCCCTCAAGGCCGGCGACGATCCCCCCGAGGGCCTCGGCGAGGCCGCGGCCTGAGCAAGGGCGACGCCCCATCACCCGCCGTTGACCCGAATCGAGCCCCCTGGGAAGATGGAACTCCAAGGAGCCGGGTGTTCCCAGGAGGCCGAGATGCCGCTACACGACTGGAAACGCGAAGACGGTTGGGGTGCGTTGCATCAGTTCTGGATCACGGAACTGGCCCGATCGCTGAAGCGACGACTCCCGGCCGGCTACCGAGCCTTCCTTGGCACGGCGCCGAGGCTGGCAATCGGTGATTCCGTTCGACGGCCCGACATTGGTGTCAAGCTCCACCCCGACCTCCGCCCCCCGGGCCATGAACCGCCAACCGGCGGGGGTGGGACATTACTGGAGATGGAACCTGACTTCGAAGTTGCTGTCGAACGACTCGACTATGACATCGTACTCTTCATCGAGCAGGCCGGTTGGCTCGTCGCGGCGGTCGAGATCATCTCGCCCCGAAACAAGGATCGCAACGATTCGAAAGACAATTATCTGAACCGCTATCTTGGCTATCTCCTTGACGGGGTGCATCTCCTCCTCATTGATCTGTTACCCAAGCCCTATGATTTTTCGTTCGCAGATGAGATTGCTCGGGAATTCGGCCTGGATCAACCGAAAACCCCGAGTCCATACGCTGTCTCGTACCGAGTCGGCGAGTCAGCCGCGACGGGCGGGCGACTCCTCGCCGTCTGGCGACGCCCGATGACCGTCGGCCAACCCTTGCCGACGATCCCCTTACCGCTGACGGTTCATGAAGCCGTCGCCGTCGACCTGGAGGCGACCTACGCCGCGGCGGCATCGGATGCCTACCTCGACTGAGCGACGGTTTGTCTCTCCTGACACGGAACGGCAGCCGCAAGTACGCTTCGTCTGATTGAATCAGGGCGAAAATGCCGATCTGAGGAATGTGTGCGAGAAGATGACGGTTTCGCGAGCACGGCGGCAAGGAGCGCGAGGCGATGGTGGCTCGCGGAGGATGGAATCGAGCAAGGGTCCTGATTCATCTGAGCCTGCTCTGCGTGCTCGGGTTGGTCGCCTGCCAATCTCCGAAGATCCGGGAACGCCCGTTTTCGAATCATCCGGCGATCCGATCGGCGGAAGCGGGGCATGGTTCGTTGGGGGAGGGGTTTGGGCCGAGTGACGAAGCCTCCTATCATCGGCTCGTCGCTGAGGTGGAGCGACCGGGAGGGGCCTCGGCAAGCCGGTTGCTTGCGCTCGCGGATTTTGCAGACCGGCAGGGGCGTCGGCAGATTGGGAGTGAACCGGTCGCGGCGCTCTCGTGGTTCCGAGACGCAGCAGTCTACTCGTCCTTCGCGCTGGCAAACGCCGATGAACCGCTGCTCCAGGCGCGTGCCGTCGATCGCCATAACCGCGCGGTCGAGGAGTTGCTCCGGTGTTCGGGAACCGGCCCCCGGAACGTTGATCCCGCGTGGCGCGACCGACTTGATGCGGAAGGCATTCGTGTTGTCACCACCCAGCCGAACCGAGCCGGCTTGCCGGTCGACGAACTCTGGATCACCGGGGATTTCCGGGTCCGGAACCTGGAGCACTTCGGCCAGGATGGACTCGGTGTGCCGCTGGTGGCCGCCAGTGTGCTGAGCAATCGAGACGGGGAGACCGATCGCTTCCTCCCCGGCCAGCTCAAGCTGCCTGCGACAGCGGTCGTTCAGCCGACAGGGCCGCTCGATCACGGTGCGTGGCGGCAGCAGCCGGTCTTGCTCTCGCTTCACAATCCGATCCGAGAATCGGAGATCGTTGTTGGGAACAGCGTGGGCACGATCGCGCTTGCGAGCGACCTGACGACCCCGATCGCCTATCAGTTCCTGAAAGCCCCCGGGCAGGAAATCGGCTACGGCGGGCTGCTCCGGCCCGATCGGCTCTCGACGCTCCCGGGCATCTTCATGCAAGGGCCTTACGAGCCCGGGAAAATCCCCGTCCTGTTCGTTCATGGGTTGTCGTCAAGTCCGGTTATGTGGCTGGAGACGGCCAACGCGCTTCAGGGAGTCCCCGAGATCCGGGACCGCTACCAATTCTGGTATGCCTATTACCCGACCGGAGCAGCCCTGGCGTTTTCGGCCGTGCGAATCCGCTCGGAACTGGCCGCGATTCGTGAGGCGATCGACCCGGATCGCATTGACCCTGCACTCGATCAGATGGTTGTCGTGGGGCATAGCCTGGGAGGTGTCCTGTGCCGGCAAATGCTCCAGTCAAGCGGCCGGAGACTTGAACAGGGACTGTTCACGCGACCATTCGACGATGTCATGATGTCTTTTCAGACCCGGCAACGGCTGGAGCAACTACTCTACTTCGAGCCGGTTCCGTCGATTCGGCGCGCGGTGTTCATCATGGCACCGCACCGGGGGAGCAATGTTGCGAGTGGATTGATCGGACGGGTCACGACTGCTCTGGTGCAACGAACGCGAGAAATCGAGTTGTATCGAGATGAGATCATTGGCTTGAATGGTCCGGAGGTCTTCAGCCCGGTGTTCCAGAGGCGTCCGCCCAGCAGTATCGATAATCTGGAACCTGAGAGTCCGATCTTAAAAGTTCTTGCAGAACTGCCGATGGATCCCAGTGTGCCGTATCATTCGGTGATCGGGAACCTTTTTCCGGAGGCCCCCCCGGCTCGGTGGTCGGATGGAGTTGTTCCCGTAGCGAGTGCCCAGCTCGATGGCGCCGTGTCGGAACTGGTGGTCCGTAAGAGCCACTTCGGCGCGAATTCTCCCGAGGTGGTCGCGGAAGTTCGACGCATTCTCCACCTTCATCTCAACGATCAGGTGTCTCCGACCGCGCAGAATGGCACAGTTGCTCGACATACCGATCCAGCTCGGCCAGTTCGTCGGTGAAGGGGGTCTGGACAGGGGGGAAGCGGAAGCCGGTTTTGGGGTCGAGGTCGAAGGCGGTGACGCGGAAGCTGATGGCGAAGCGTTCACGCTTCCACTGGGCGAAGCAGAAGAGGCGGACGAATTTGCGGATGTGGGCAGCGAAGGCGCGGGGATCGCCGTGGTAGTGGTCGGCAAAGGCGGGCCAGAGGCGGCGGAAGATGGAAACGGGGTCGAGCGAAAGCTGGACGAAGGCGTACATCAGTTGATCGAGGATGGGGAAGGGCATCAAATCCGCTTCGTCCGTTTGTGCCTTGTCGGGCGGGCGAAGCTCGGCGGTGGCATCCATGACGTTGATGCGGTCGAAGCCGGTCAGGCCGTGGAAGTCGGCGGCCCAGGCGAGGTAAAGTTTCACGAGGCTCTTGGGCACGTCGGCGATGGGGGCCAGGCCGCCGGAGCTATCGCCGTCCATTGTGGTGTAGCCGACGGCGGCCTCGCTTTTGTTGCTGGTGACGAGTAACAGCGAGCCGTGAAGGTTGGCGAGGGTCCAGATAAGCGTTCCGCGCAGGCGGGCCTGGATATTTTGAAGCGTGATGTCGTGAGCGGGGTTGTCCCACGAGAGGGTCTCGCCGGTGAGCCGGGAGACGGTGGTTTCACACGAATCGAGCGATTCCTGGATGTTCGTCTCGTAATAAGTTGCGCCGACTTCCTCGGCCACGGCTCGGGCAGCGTTGCGGGTGGCCTCGCCCGAGTTCTCGGTGGCGAGATAGGCGCAGAAGAAGCGCTCGGAGACGAGGCGGCGGACCTCGTCGATCGAGAGCGTCGGGTTCGCGTAGCGGTACATCCGATGCACGAGCAAGGCGACCATGCCGCTATCGCGACCTCCCGAAAGCGCGAGGCAGCAGGAACGGATGCCCGTCTTAGCGACGTAGTCGCGGAGGGCGAGGCAGAGCGCGAGTTCCAGTTCCAGGTAATCGAGATCGCGGTCGGTCATCGGCCGACCTCCCAAGACACTCGCTTCGAGGTACTGGAGGGAAGGGTCAGGATGCTCCGGCTCGGGAGGCTCGTAATAGGGCGGGGGAGGGGGGGGGACGCGATCGGTCTGGAAGTTGCCGGTCAGGCGGATCGTCTGGGGGATGGCATCGACGCCGACCCGGGCGAGCTGGCCGCGCCAGGAGCCTTCCTCCATCCGGGAATGGCGGATCTCTCCCAGGTCGACGACGCGGTGGACCAGTTCCCACTCGCGGTCGAAGACGAAGCGACGCCCCTCGGCCTCGATCCGTCCGTTGACGCCGATGAACAGGCTGCCGTCGAAGATCAGGCGCGTGGCGTCGCATCCGAGCAAGGACGCATAGAGATACACGCAATGGTCTTCAAGGCTGATCTGTCGGACGAGCCGGCGGCGCATCCGGTGCTTGCCGATCGAGAACCACGAGGCCGACGGATTCATCAGGATCTCGGCACCCGAGATGGCATAGGCTGATCCGGGCCGAATGCCTTGCCAGGCGTCCTCGCAGATCTCAAAGGCGACCACCCCGAGGCCCGGCAGGTCAAACATCTGCGTGCCGAGCGGGGCGATCGTGCCGTCCGGCCCCCGAAGCTCGACAACCCGGCCGCGGGGCCAGGGATTGTAGTAGCGGTTCTCGTACTCGACGTCGCCGGTCGCCAGGTTCTCCTTCGCGGCCAGGCCAACGAGGTTGCCGTCGGCGAGCAGGGCCATTGCGTTGTAGATCACCCCCTCGCACAGGACCGGCAGGCCGACGGCCACGGCGATTCCGGCGGTCGCATCGGCCAGAGCGACCATGCGGTCCCAAGAGCGTTCCATCGTGCCGGAGCGCAGGAGGCGATCGCCCAGGCTGTAGCCGGGAATGCACATCTCGGGCAGGCAGAGCAGGCGAACCCCCTCGTCCCGGGCCGCGGCGATGACATCTCGGATCCGACGATCATTGCCGCTCCAGTCGCCGACGGTCTGGTTCAGCGACGCGACCGCCACGTGTGCCTGATGCCGAGCGAGCACGGCGAGTGTCTCCGATGGCCGGGGGATGGGTGTCCCGTCTTCGGTTCGTCCTTTCCCACAGTGTAGGACGAACCGCCCCCGAAGCCCAGCCATCGCCGCCCGCGTGGGCGTGGATTGGTTCAGAGATACTCGTCGACCGGCGCGGCCATCTTCTCGGGGGCGAGGATGGCGATCAGCTCACGAGCGTCGTCGCGGTCGCCGCGAGACACCTGAAGGCGGGCGCGACCGTCGGGGGCTCCGTTGAAGTCTCCCCAGGCGCGAAGCGAGGCGGTCTGGATCGTCAACTGGTCGTTGAACCACCCCTCGCGCAAGCCGACGGCCGACACCACCTCGCGAGGAATGCGGACCTCGTGCACCTTGGCCTTCGAGTAGCATCCCCAGTAATTGACTCGGTATTCGAGCACCAGCTCATCGTCCTCCAGACGAACCAGGCCCTTGAGTTCGTGGAAGGAGGACCAGTCGGTGCAGGAGAAAGGGATGGCGATCATGATAGTCGGCCCTCTCGTCGATCCGTGCGCAGGACGAAACGTAACAGGGGTGATTCGTCCGGCCGCTCCGATTCTTATCGGAATTTTTTGGGCCCAACCGGCGATCGATCGAGGGGATCGGGCGAAGGGGGTCATCCGACCGATCCGAGCCTTCACGGAAGAACAAGGGGCCCCGGCACCCATCCCCAACATCGGGCGAGTACCGGGGGCCCAGCAGATCGACTTAGGCCGAAGCGCGGTCGATCAGGAGACGATGCGGGCCAGACGACGGAGACCGGGAACGATCTCCGAGCGGTCGAGCGTTTCCAGGGCCAGGTCGATCACGGCGTCGTCCGCGAGCGACTCGGGCCGATCGTCGTCCGCAACCGAGATCGAGGGCAGCTCGATCGGCGAGGACTCGGATCCGGCGTCGATCGGCCAGCCGCGGTCGGTCGACGGAGAGTCGTCGACCTCGACGGCCTTCGCCGGGGTGATCGCGCTGCCGGGGATCGCCGAGGGGACCACCGGTGCGGAGCCTGACAGCGCGGCAATCGCCACCGACGAGCCGCGAGCAAGGGCAGGGGCGGCCTCGGGGTCGGCGATGCTGGGCGAGGAGGCGCCGTTGATGCTCAGGACGTACTCGCCCTGCGAGTCTTCGAGCCCCTCGACCTCGATCGCGTAGAGCCCGCCGCCATTCTTCGGGACCTTGTACTTCAGCCGGACTTGCTGGTCCGAGGCGGTCCCTTGCACCTCTGCCACCAGGTTCCCGGACGGATTGTAGAGCCGGACGACCGGGATCAGGCCGTTGTCGAAGGCCCCGGGCCCACGGGCCGGGAGCAGGAGGTCGATGTCGAGCACTGCGTTCCCGGCGGCCTCGACGAGGTAGACGTCGCGGTCGGGCTCGGACGAGGAGCTGAAGCTCAGATTGTCAACCACGAATCCGGCCGCGATCGAGGAATTCGGGGCGATCTCCGCGCGAGCGACCGGCGTCCCCTCGTACTGGAACTCTCCAGAGGTGAAGAAGAAGGCCCCCTGACTGAACGCGACCTGGAAGGTGCCGATGAGGCTGTTCCTGGCGTCGAACAGGGTGACGGTGGCCCCGTTGGGCGTCGAGGCCGTGGTGGAGAGGGCCATGCCGAACTCGAGCGACGACACGGGCTGGTCGAAGTCGAGCGTCAGGACCCCGATGGTCAGGCCGACCAGGCTCGGGTCGTTGGTGAAGGTCGTCGTGCCGGGCCCGATGGAGTTGAAGAGCGCGCGGTCCGAGGGCACCCCGCCAATCGTGTAACCGAAGGTCACCCCGCCCAGGCTCAGCCCGTTGGCCGACTGACGCGGCAGCTCGTCGAAGGTGATCGTCGTCTCGATGCCCTGACCGCCCCCGCCGACGTGCCCGAGGGTCCAGTGCCGTCCGGCGGCCGGCGGCGAGAGGACCGGCTGGGCCGAGGCCAGCTCGTCGTTGCCTTCGAGGTCGAACGTCAGGCCACGGGTCGCCACCAGGCTGTAGTCGGTGTCGGCGTCGCCGGACACGCGGACGTAATAGGTCCCCGAAGCGGGGGCGACGAACTGGATGAGGTCATCGACGTTCGTCGGGATCGGATTATTGAGGCCGAGGTCGATGCTGATGGCGTCGAACTCGGCCTGCGCCGGGCCGGTCGTCGATTGCGGGACGTTTTCCCGGAAGAGAAGGCGAACGGTGGAGCCGGCGAAGGCGGAGAGATCGGCCGAGTGCAATTGCCAACCCGTATCGCCGGTCGGGTTCTCGGCCTGGGTGCCGGTCGAGAAGACCGAAATCTCCTGGAGCACGGCGTTGGTGGCGGGATCGACGATCAAGACCTCACGAGTCCTGGGCAGCGTGGCAGGGGCCCCGAGGGTGAAGTTCCACTGGATGCGATCCTTCCACGAGAGCGTCGGGCTGGTGTCGGCCGGGATGGTGACGTCCTGGAACATCAAGAATTCCATCGGCCCACCGCCGTCGAAGCCGTTCCAGGCGACGAAGTTGCCGTCCTGAGGCTCGGTCGGTGTTATGCCGAAGCCGCCGCCGGCTCCGGCTCCGCTGACCGCCCAGGGTCGGAAGGGACTGCCGGTGGTCTGCACGGTCCAGCCGGAGAAGTCGCCCGTCTCGAAGCTGCCGTTGACGATCAGCTCGCTTGGCTGCACCTGGAACGAAAGCCCCTCGGCCAGCACCGTGCCGTTGGCGTCGAGCACTTCCAGTTGGACCGAGCCGGCGGAGAGGGCCTTGGCGGCGAGGGTCAACGACTGGCCAGCCTTGAGGGTAACGGCGTGCAGGTCGGTGTCGGGCTCGAAGCCGAACTGCGTGACCAGGCCGTAGAGTTGGGGGGACACGCCGATCTCGGCGTTGACATCGCCGGGGAACGAATAGATTCGGGTCATCGACGATTGCTGCGAGGCGCTGGAGGCATCGATGAAGGCCGTGAACGGCGAGTTGCGCATCTCGATGTCGAGCAGCAGGTCGCCCTGGCTGGGGTCGTAGTCGAACAAGGCGGCCACGTCGAGCACGATGTCGAAGGGGTTCGGGGACCCGGTGCCCGTGCTGGAGAGGGTCATCTGGCCGTCGAAGACCGTCACATACCCCGCGCCGATGTTCTCGGCGAAGACGGGCGAGGCCGAGGCCACGGTCGTCGCGGCGTAGCCGAGGCTGATCTTCGCATCGATCAGCACGTTGGAGAACGGCGCGGCTCCGATGTTGCGGCGGAACCGGACCTCATCAATCAAGCCGCCTCCGGCGAACTCCGAGGCCGAGTAGATCTGCTGATAGCGCATGCTCGGCTGGCCGAACTGGCCGATGTGGAACGGCCAGGCGTTGCCGCCGTTTCCTTCGACATTCTCCAGGGCCGAAGGGACGGTCGCCTGATCGCCTGCGTCAATTCGGCCGAGGACCGCGGCCCGAGCCGGCCGGGCCGAGACCGGATCGTCGTAGCCGCCGATCATCGAGATGAAGGCCGGGTCGAGCGACTGGGCCGAGCCGATCGTGTCGTTTGGAACTCCGCTGAAGTCTTCGTCCTCCAGGGCGGCGTTGAGCAAGACACGCAGGTCGTAAGCGCCTCCGGAGCCGTCGAGCCCCCGGACCGTGACGACGAACGACCGGGCCGGCGGCGCGTTGGGGCTGGGCGAATTCAAAGGACCGCCGACCGGCTCGGTCTGGATCAGGGCCACGCCGTCCGACGCCAGAGCCGAGGCCACGATCTGCAAATTCCCCTCGTCGTCGGCCATCGCCAGCTCGACGATCGGCTGAAGCCCTCCCGTCGCGGCGACCTCGATGGTCAGCGTCTGCCCGGGGTCGACCAGCAATTCGTAACGATTCGCCGCCTCGGGAGCGAACGGGGCAATGAACCCATTCCCCGTTGCCTCGTAGACGAGCGATCCGAGCGGCTCAATGCCCTGGAACGGCGACAAGGTCCGCAAGGTCTCGGTGGCTTGCACGAGTTGCAGGGTGGAGTAGGCGTTGAGTCGGCCTCCGGTGGCAACCAGTCCTTGCAGGCTTGCCAGGGGATCAACCCCAGCCAGGATGGCCTCCTTGATCAAGGTCGTGTCGATGCCAGGAACGGCAGAGGCCACCAGTGCCGCCACGCCCGCCACATGGGGCGAGGCCATCGAGGTACCATTGAAGAATCCGTAACCCGATGGACTCACAAACGCGGGCAAGGTGCTCAGAATGACCGAGCCCGGAGCGGCCAGATCGACCGAGTTCACGCCGAAGTTGGAGAACCCCGATCGCACGTCCTGGTTGGTCGAGGAGGCGACCGTGATCATGTTCTCCAGCCCGTAGCTGGCGGGATAGAACGGCGAGAGATCGTTATTGCTGTTGTTGTTCCCGGCCGCCGCCACGAAGAGGATGTCGGCCTCGCCGCTGGCGGCGATGGCGTCGCGCATGGACGTGGAGAAGCCGCCGCCTCCCCAGCTATTGTTGGTCACACGAAGGTTGACCCCGCTCTGCCGCATCATGGTCGCGTAGTTGATGGCGGAAAGGGCAGCCGCGAGTGGCCCAGTGTTTAACGGGCCGAGGAAGCGGAGCGCCTGGAGCTGTACGTCCCAGTTGACGCCCGTCACGCCCACCCCGTCGTTGCCGGTGGCCCCGATGGTCCCCGAGACGTGGGTGCCGTGGCCGTGCTCGTCGAGCGGGTTGTTGTCGTTGGCGAAGAAGTCCCAGCCGAACAGGTCGTCGACGAAGCCGTTCCCGTCGGTGTCGAGGCCGTCAGCCCAGGACGGATCGGCCAGCAGGTCGCCTGCGTCGATGATGCTGTTGCCGTTGAGATCGGTGACGAACGCGGCGTTCGATGGGTCGTTTAGGTCCCGGAAACTGATCAGGCCGTCGCCATCGAGGTCGAGAACCGCGGCCCGAAGCGCGCCCGGAATCTCTTCCTGGAAGATCGCGACGTTGAGGTAGAGGTCGGGATGGGTGTAGTCGATGCCGCTGTCGATCACACCGACGACGACCGAGAAGTCGCCGGTGGTGATACTCCAGGCTTCCGGCGCGTCGATGTCGGCGTCCGGGGTGCCGGGAACTCCCAGGATGGACTGTCCCGTATTGTTCAGCCCGTAGAGCAGGGGGAACAACGGATCGTCGGGAATGATCGGTTCCCCTTGACCCGTGAGGATGTAGTTCGGCTCGACATACGCCAGCCCATCGACCCCCGCCATGCGATCGGAAACGACCTCGGGAGCTGTTCCAGCCGCCACGTTGACCCGGAACAGGCCGTCAAGTCCCAGGTGCTCCTCGACCTGGACGGCCACTCCCTTCGCCTCTAACCGCGCACTCGCCGACGCAACCTGTTCGGTAGGAGAACCAGTCAGGCCTTCCAGGCGGACGATGTACTCATCGGGCCTGGCTAGCGCCTCGACACCGTCCCAACGAACCAGAACCGCACCCTCGGCCGCCGGTTGCTGACCCGCATAGGCCGAAAGCAACACGCGCTCTTCGAGAGATTCCAGTGCTCGCAGTCGCCGAACGTTTCGGTGGTGGGATCGCAGGTGACGCTTCACGGGAGAGACTCCATCGCGGTCGAGTCGATGCGAGTTCATCACAGAGACACACAAGCGCGCAACCGCCTTTAGACGGACGCCGCATCGACGCGACCCGCACGCAAAGGGGGGAAAGGAACGACTCATCCGTTCGGTCGCCAGACCTGTGCACACAATGAACAGGTGCCGACGACGATCATCAACACTTCGAACAGTTGACCGGATTCAACCGGTCGATTCCTTCAGAATGCGCGGACAAGAACCCGCAGAGGAAGGGTTTGCACGAATACGTTCATCAATGCCTTGATGGCCGCGGTTTGAAACCGCCGAACCAAACATCAAGACGCGCTTCGCCATCCTCGGCGGTTGTCATCCTGAGCGGTGAGGTGCTGAGATGCAAGAATTTTTCCGAAGAATTGCCAAAGGGATGACACGACACCTCATTCATACGATCGAAATCAATTTAAATTCGTTACACGAATCTATGCAAGCATGCGCAACACAATCCAACTCCGAACGCGAAAACACATTCAGATATCACGCGCCATCACGCCAAGCCGGACATCTGAGGGAATTCAAGAAGGCCAGGGATCAGCCCGGCCCCCCCTCGCAGCAGGTTTCGCAGATCGTCCGGCAGCGTGAGCAGATGAGCTTGGCCTTGATCTCGACGAGGGTTCCTCCGCAGACCGGGCAGGAGGGGCGGCACGAGGCGTTTGAATCCTCCTGGCGGGGCAGGGCGGGGTTGGGAGACCGTGGGCGGGATTGCGGGGATTCCATCATGTGCCTCTGTGATTCGTCGAAACACTGGCGAGCAAGCACGGGCATGCCTCTCGGGCCCGCGCACCTTGAAAGTCATCGGCAAGGCTCGACTCGACTCGCCAGAGCGCCTCGTCTCGGCGCAACCGCGAAGGCCGCACGATTGGAACACGCCAACCCCTCGGAACGGAATCTCACCACCCCCAGGAGCCTGGGCCTCCCTTGAACGGGCCGACGAGGTCGGAGGTGATCCAGCCGCCGTAAAACCCCCCTTCCTGGGGCGTCACCTGCTCGTCGTCGAGAAAGCAGGCGTCGACCCGGCCGGGGTAGAAGGTGACGTAATCGCGGATCGAGGCGAACGCGGGGACGGGATCGGGGTAGCTCCAGGCAGCGTCGTCGGCGCGGCGGTCGCCGACGACGACGTGGTGATAGGCCGCCCGGCCCTTCCATTCGCAAAAGCTCGACCGGGACGACGGGCGAAGGAATTCGCTTCGGATGTCCTCGGGCGGAATGTAGATACCGGGCGGGTGGCTCGTTTCCAAAACGCGCAGGGCTCGATGCGACTCGGCAATGACCTCGTCATTGAAGATGACCCGGACGCGACGATGGACCGGCTCGACCCGAGGGGGTCTGGGATAATCCCAGACCGACTCCTGGCCGGACCTCGGTGTGATCGGTTTCGGCCTCATGATGGCAATCGGCTCCCGAACGCGGGCCTCTCGCTCGGGGGCGAATGAGAACGCGAGCGCGGCCCGTCTTCGGGTTGTTATAGACAAACCGGAGACCTCGGGGCGTGGGTGTCCGTCAGCCTTCCAGACGGCTTCGTTTTCGAGCAAGGCGGCGGGCAAAGCGATCGACATCGATGACCCGTCGGCGATGGATGCCTCGGGCGATCAGCTCGACCTCGTCGCGGGCCTCGACCTGAAAGGTCACGCTCGGGCCGTCGACATGAATCACCCGAGCCCGGCAAATGACCGTGACCCCTTCCGGAGTCGCCCCGAGGTGCTCGACCTCGATGAATGTGCCGACTGATCGCTCATGGTCCTCCAGGCACGGGGCAATCGCGTGCCGGGCCGCGTATTCGAGGTGAGCGACCAGCCAGGGAGTCGCCAGCACGGCGGGCATCCGATCGTCGGCGAAGACGATCCGGTTCGACGCATCGACCGTGATCCGCTCCTCGCCGGTCATTCCGGACCGAGGGGTCGTCTTCATCGCGATCAGGCTCCCGGATCGGCAGGTTCCGCTTCCGGCTCAGGCTCGGGAGCAGGCTCAGGCTCGGGAGCAGGTTCCGGCGCTGTCGGCTCGGAGTCTGCAGGGGCAGACTCCGGTGTGCTGGGTTCCGGATTAGCCGGCTCGGGCTCGGGGGCCTCGGCGTCGGTGGGTTCCTCAGCCTCGTCGGTGGGAGGTTCGGGAACGTCGAGGCCGAGGCGATCGAGGTATTCGGCGGCGATGGGACGGCCGGGAAGCTCGGGATCGAGTTCCAGGCACGAGCGGAGCGGGTCGCCCGCTTCGCTCGGGAAGCCCCCTTCGAGCAGGTTGAGCCCGAGGGCGAATTCCCATTCCGCTTGCTGGCGAAGCTGGGTCGGCACGCTCAGGGCGGCCTGGACGGCGGCCATCGGCTGGCCGGTGGTCATCAGGGTGGCCGTTTGCATGGCCTCTTGCGATCGGGAGGCGCGGAGCTGAGGAATGGCGAGGTTCCGCCACAGCTCCGAAGACGTTCGGGAGTCTCCCATCAGGAAGTAGACCCGTCCCTGGCGGAAGGGGACCGTGCCGGGGCCGGTGGAGAGGCTCACCTCGTCGCCAGCGCCGAGATACTGGATGGCCTGGTCGGGTCGGCCGATGTCGCAGAGCAAATCGACCAGTTGCATGCGAACAGTCGCCAGACCAATCCCGGATTTCTCGGCCTGCGTCAGATAGCTGAGGGCCAGCTCGGCGAGCCCCTGGTTCAGGGCCGCGCCGCCGAGCTGGGCCAGGTCGGCCTGGCCTTCCAGCTCAGCCTCTTCAAGCTGCACGCGGATCTGCTCGATCTGCTCGGTCAGGCTTTCGTACGCCTGTCGAATGCCATCGACGAAGGCCAGGTCCTCGTCGGTCATCGCCTCGTCGGAGTCGAACAGGTCGAGCGTTGCGCCGAGCTGATCGCGGGTCAGATCGAGGAAGCCGGACGATTCGTAGAGCCCGGCCAGTTCGAGGTGAGCCCCGCGCAGGGCGATCTTCGCCTCGGCATTGGCCGGCGGCTTGGGCACGGTCTGAATGAAGCTGTTCAGCGCCGTGATGCGTTGCAACTGGCGAAGCCGGAGCGGCGAGGGGGTTTCTCCGGCCATCATGGCCGGATCTTCGGCCTCGGCCAGTAACTGGGCCTCTTGCTGGGCGAGGTAGCGGTAAGCGATGCTCAGGACGAAGAAGGCGTCGGGGTCGTCAGGTCGGACGGCCAGGGCGTCGCGGCATTCCTGGATCGCGAGCAGGCAGACGGCGATACTCGGCAAGGCGTTGGGATCGCCCCCGGCGGCCCGGAGTCCGCGATCGAGCCAACGGCGGGCGGCCAGCACGTGCGGTTGAATCGGCGCCAGGGCTCGAATGTTCGAGAAGCGGTCAAGCACGTCGGTCGGTCGCGGCGGTCGGTCGAAGGGTCGAGGGGGATTGCCCCGGCTGAAGACGATCGTCTCGGCGTCGAGCCGACGCTCGCCGAAAAAGTCGCGATCGGCCTGGCTCACGGCGGAGCTCTGGTCGAGTCGGCCGTAGAGCAAGACCTGGCCGTCGTCGTAGAAACCGATCCAGTCGGGGCTGGCGTCGAGGGCATCGGTCAGGCGTGATCGCAGCTCGCCGGTGCCGGGGATGTCGACCATCAGCACACTGACGCCGTAGCGGTCGAGAATCTCTTGCCAGGTCTCGGTTTCGCCGTCGACGATCGCGCGACGGACCCGTTCGTAATCCTCCAGCACTCCCGAGACGACCGAGCGAGGCAGGCGGCTATCGACGAAGACCTGACGGTTGGGATAGGTCCGCCAGTTCATGGCATCGCCGAGCGAGAGCCGAAGGTTCATCACCTGGCCCTCGATCGGGGCCTCGCGAAGATAGTCGGCCGCCTCGAAGGCGAAGCGGTCGGACTCCACGCCGAAGCCGAAGGGGGGCTCGCCGAATCGCTTGCCGTAGCCGGTCAGACCGGCCAGCGTGACCACGGTGATCAGGCCGATGGTCGCCAGGCGGCCGCCGACGGACCAGATCCGCCAGCCGGCTCCCATGCGGCCTTCGGTGCCGAAGGTTTCCTGGAACCACTCCTGCCCATTGAGCGCCAGACAGACGGCCACCACCACGCCCATCACGTCCTGGTAGCGCCAGAGCAGACCGGCGACCACCGAGGCGATCAGGAACATCAAGAACCGCCCCAGGTCGAACCGCTTGCGGTTGAGCAGGAAGGAGATCAGACCGAGGAAGATCAAGGAGAAAAAGTAGCTGACAATCGTATTGTACTCGCCGCCGAAGAACAGATCTCGGCTGCGCTCGCCGCGAGGACCGAAGGGCAAGAGCGTCACCTGCTCCTGCATCAGGGCCTCGGGAGCCGGGCGGAAGACGTCGAACAGGGGCGAGAACCCGCTGGAGAAGACATGGAACGTCGACGGGTTGGCCAGACAGGCCAGGACGCTGATTCCCAGCACCGCCAGGCCCGGCACCAGTCCCGGAGCATTAGCCTCGACCCGATCGGATCGGCCCGGCTTGAGCCCGGACCCGATCACCACGGCCCCCAGCAGCAAAAGGCCGATCGCGAACGAGAGATCGACGTTGACCCACAGTGCAAAGAGCGGGATGACCGCATACAGGGCCCCCCGGCGTCCCAGATTGTACGTCCAGTGCAGCAGCAAGAGCATGAGGACGAGCAAGATCAGGCCCCAGGTCGACGGGGAGACCACCGCCCCCATGCCGACCATCCCTCCCAAAGCGATCCGTACCGGCTGGCCGCCCAGCGGCGTCGCGATCGCTCCCAGAGCCAGGACGGTCGTCACCGCGACCCACCAAAGGCCAGGCCCCGGCCTCCGGATCATCAGGAGCATCAACGCCGCCAGCATGCGGAGTGTGGCATTGACGGCGACGAGGGCCGCCGCGCCGAACTGATCTCGCTGCTCGGGGCGCTCAAGCGTGTCGGCGAGGCTCCGGCCCAGTTCGTGAATGTGATACGAGCCCCACTGGAACAGCCAGGGGATATTCACCCACCGGGTTCCCTCGGGAACGGCGTACGAGAACGGCTCGGTTGTAATCGGACCACCGACCTGGTCAATCAACTGACCCGTCCGCAAGTGGCTCCAGAGGACCGAGTTATCAATAATCGTCGCCGAGGCGACGAAACAGAGTAAGAGCGCGAAGCCGGCCACGAACAGGTCGTAGTAGGCATTCCACTCCTGGACACGCTGGGGAGTCATCGGCTCGGGAGGGGGAGTCGAGGCTGCGGCAACGGCGGCTTCGGCCCCGGCCTCCGGCTCCGGTTTTTCCGGCGCTCCGGCGGGTCGTTCAGACGGCTTCGGTGTCTTCATCTCGGGATGAGCAAATGAGTTCGGAAGATGGAGGCGGACCGAGATCCCGGGCCGCTCGTGAGATGCATCTTATGCTAGGTCGCGCCCCCGGACCCGGTCAAGGGGGCTGGCCCATCCCTGCGGTCGATCCGTCGGAAGGCTCCGACTCGCATTGAGCCCTCGGTTGCGAGAGTCTCCTGGAACGATTTCCGGGAGCTTACGTTTCCCCTCTCGATTCCTTTGATCCGGGAGTCTCGACTATGTCTGCCGCGGTCTCGAAGCCGCATCCGGCGGCCATTCTGTTGGAAAACCTTGCCCCGATGGTTGGTGTGCTGTTCCTGGGCTGGTCGGTCGCGCCGGTGATGGTGGTCTACTGGATCGAGAACGGCCTGCGAGGGCTCGAAACGGCCGCCCGGATGCTCCTGGCTCGGGGGCCGTTGGTGTCGACGAGCGTGCTGCCGGGCCTGCTGCGGCACCGGCTGGAATCGCTGGCCAGCCAGGGTCGCGCCGCGTCGTCCGGGGCCGACGCTCCGATCAGCCCCTCCGAGGCCCACCCGGATGCGCTCAATCCGTCGATCGGGCTGGCCGGAAGGATCGGCATGGTCCTGTTCTTCCTGGTTCATTACGGCCTGTTCTGGGCAGTGCATGGGGTCTTTGTGTTTGTGCTCTTTGTGAATCGAGGGCCGGAGGGGGCCTTCGGAGGCTTCCCCGGGATGGGAGTCGGCGCGGGTCATTCGGGACTGCCGACGGGCCAGATCGCCCTGGCGGGGTGCCTGATTGCCGTGACCCTGGCCGTCTCGGTCCTCCGGGACGTCTTTCGGAACCACTCCGGGGAACAGGCCTCGCCGATCCAATTCATGGTTCGGGCCTATGGCCGGGTGATGCTGCTGCATGTGGTCCTGATTTTCGGCGGATTCGCCATCATGGCCCTCGGGTCGCCAACCCCGGCGCTTGTCTTGCTCATCGTCTTGAAGACCGCCGCCGAGCTGATCGCCACGCGACGGCTCGACGCTCAAGCTCGTCCGGCCTAAAACCCAAGGAACCGATCTCTGCCTCAACCCTCTTTCTGCTCTCCCCTTATTGACGAGCCCTTCGCCCATGACCTTCGTCAAAGAAAGCCGGATTGCCGCTCCTCCCACCACGGTCTTCGCCTTCCACGAGAGCCCCGGTGCCTTGCAGCACTTGATTCCTCCCTGGGAATCGGTCCATGTCGAGGAGCAGGCCGACTCCATCTTGCCGGGGGCTCGGGTCGTGCTCGTCTCGAAGGTCGGGCCGGTTCCCATGCGATGGGTCGCCGAGCACACCGAGTACGAACCTCCCCACCGCTTCGCGGATCGGCAGGTCTCCGGCCCGTTTGCCCGCTGGTATCACGTCCACCGCTTCCTCGACGACGGCCAGGGGGGCACAATCCTCCGCGATGAGGTCGAGTACGAGCCCCCGATGGGCATGCTCGGCCGCCTCTTCGGAGACGGCATCATTCGCCACAAGCTCCAGAAAATGTTCGACTACCGGCACGAGGTCACCCGACAGCTCGTGGAGTCCGGCCAGTTCGGCCCGACCTCGAATCCCTCCTGACAATCGCCGGATTGCTGCACGACGGTCCACGACTTGATTCGATTCGATCTGCCCTGAGGGGCAGGTCCGCTGTTCCGGGTGCGCGCAGTGGACGCACACGTGATCTCACCGATCGGATGTTCGATGGATTCAAAAAATCCAGGCGCTTCACAAGGAATTCTGCCGATTCACGAATATCGCCTTACGACCGATGGTCCGGAAGTTCATTGGTCCCATCTTCGAAGGGCAGACCGATGCCCCACCTCGACGGCCCTGCTCCAGGGCAACACGTGTCGATCCGAATGCCACGAGTGTCGACCGGGACGATCGTCGGTCTTCGACTGGCAAGGTGGGCTTCGATGTTTTCCGGCGGTGGTGTACAATGAATCAAATCTAGGCAGAACGGTCGGCGACGCGGCGGTGGGGCGTCTCGGATCGGGTCGTGCGTGACGCCGTCGATGACCGGCGAGTCCAGAGCGGATCGCAATCTATGCCTGCGAGGACGCGATGCCCCCGGTGTGAGACGGTTCTGAATGTTCCCGTCGGCGCCGAGGGGCGAAAACTCAAGTGTCCACGATGCACGACGACCTTCCGGGTCGGCGATGCCGGGTCCACGGCCCGGCCGTCGCAGCCGAGCATGGACACGGCCAGCCCGGCCTCGTCGCAATGGACAGACGATCTGCCCCTCGAGCGCCCTCCCTTGGCCGCCGATGAGCCGGATCTGCCCGTCATCGCGGGCGACCTGCGCGACCAGTTCAACCTGCCACTCCTGTTCGAGGAAGACGACCCGCCCGCAAGCCCCCCGCCGAAGCCGACGCCACCGAAACCGAAATCGACGGAGCCGCCGGCCCGTCCACCGTCCTCGGGGATCATCCCGACCGGCCAGCCCGACGGACCTTCTCCCTACGCCGAGGCCGATGCCGCCGGCCTGATCGAGGATGACGAGCCCGTCCGCCCTCGCCGCAAGACTGGGGCCGAGGCCCGCTTCACCACCCGCCGCTGCTCGTGCGGCGGCGTCGTCCCGGCCGGCATGTCGATCTGCCCCCGCTGCCACCTCGATCTTGAAACCGGGCAGCGCGACGAGGAGTTCGACCTGTTGGAGGAAGCCCCGGCGCTTCCTCCCCCGCCAACGCCGTTCGGCGTCCTGATCGTCGGCTTCATCTCGGGCCTGGTCGGCGTGGGCCTGGCGATTGCGTCGATTGCGCTGTATTTCATGCAACCCGACCTTCCGTACCGCTGGGGATTCCTCCTGCTGGCGGCGGTCAGTGCCTTCGGGGTCTTCGCCGCCGTCCGACTGATCCGCAACCGATCGGCCCGGTTCCTGATCGCCGCCCTGATGCTCGGCGGCCTGATCGACGTCGTCGCCCTGATCGTCCTGCCGATCGCCCTGGCCTCGACAGCTCCCGTCGATTCGTTCCAGGTCGTCCGCCCCTCCTCCGACGATTCTGCCCCGGTCGTCGATACAGTCCTCGTCCCCCGGATCGTTCCCTTGACCGAGCGGATTGCCTGGGAAAAGGTCAACCTTGGCCTGTCGATCCTCGCCGTCACCGTCACCGTCTCCATCTACCTCACCTCTCCCCAGGTCCGCCGCTACACCCAGCGACGCTAAGAGCCAACCGTACCGGCCGGGTCACCACCTTCGCCTACGACCACCGCAACCGCCTGACCGGCGCCACGGTGAAGGATTTGGCCGGCGCCGTGGTGGGCCGGGCCACCTACACCTACGACGCCCTGGACCGCCGCATCCGCGTCCAGGCCGACGCCGACGGGGCCGGCCCCGGGGCGCCCGC